>WQZW01000022.1 GCA_009780545.1 Treponema sp. | reverse complement strand
CCTGCTGCACCATGCCGGCGGGCATGCGGTGCGGTCGGGACTTATTGACAGGGTGAAGGCAAGCCTTAAGTCCGCCGGTGTCGAATGGGTGGAACTTGACGGCGTAAAGCCCAATCCAAGGCTTTCGCTCGTGTACAAGGGCATCGACATCGTAAGGAAGGAAAAACTCGACTTCCTGTTGGCCGTGGGCGGCGGGTCGGTGATCGATTCGACCAAGGCCATCGCTATGGGTGCCTTCGATTCCGGCGATGTCTGGGACTTTTTCGAGGCCAAACGGGTGCCTTCCGGAGCCTTGCCCCTGGGAACGATCCTGACGATACCGGCGACCGGAAGCGAATCCAGCGACAGCACGGTGATTACCAACGAGGAAAAATCGCTCAAACGGGGCGTGAACAGCGATCATTCCCGCCCCCGGTTCTCCATACTGAACCCGGAACTCAGCTATTCCCTTTCGCCGTTCCAGAGCGCCTGCGGCATTGTCGATATGATGTCCCACATCCTGGAGCGTTACTTTACCCGGGAAGAGCATGTCGAGCTTACGGACGAACTTTGCGAGGGGGCGCTTCGCACGATAATCCGCAACGGTCGCCGCATCCTTGCCGGGGACGGCCGGGACTACGATGCCCGTGCGGAAACGATGTGGGCCGGCGCGCTTGCCCACAACGGGCTTTTGGGCACGGGGCGGCTTGCCGACTGGGCCAGCCACCGGATCGGGCACGAGATGTCGGCGATGTACGACATTGCCCACGGGGCTTCCCTTTCGATCATCTTTCCGGCCTGGATGACCTACGTCATCGACGAGGACGTCAAGCGGTTCGCCCGGTTTGCGGCAAAGGTCTGGGGGGTGGACGGTGCCTTTTACGATTACCGCCAGGCGGCTGCGGAGGGAATCCTGCGGATGAAGGAATACTTCCGTTCGCTGGGGATGCCGGTGTCCTTTGCCGATGCCGGCCTCGATCTTTCCGGTATCGGGGAGATGGCGAGAAAGGCCGTTCTCTTGGGACCGCAGGGCAAGTACCGCAGTCTCGGCGAACAGGACATTGCCGCAATCTACCGAATCGCCTCTGCTTAGGGAACCGCTTCTGGCACAAGGCCGTAGGACAAGTCGGGGGCGTTGCGGGGGGAACCCCCGCTCGGGGGGTAACGGAGGCCCCGCGGTAGCGGGGGCGGAGTGAAGGGGGGCTTGGCCCCCTCTCCTAATCCTTGGGTCGGTTTGGGACAAAGGCGTGGAACTTTGTTACGCAAGGCTCCCTGATACAATCCACCTGCGGATGGGTTGTCTGGAATAAAGGCGTGGAGCTTTGCTACGCAAAGCTCCCAAATCCAATCTGTCTACGGCAGATTGGATCAGCCGGAGGGCGACATGGGGCGTTGCGAAATTGAAAATAAAGGCGTGGAGCTTTGCTGTGCAAAGCTCCCAAATCCAATCTGTCTACGGCAGATTGGATCAGCCGGAGGGCGATATGGGGCGTTGCGGAATTGAAAATAAAGGCGTGGAGCTTTGCTACGCAAAGCTCCCAAATCCAATCCGCTATGCAGATTGGATCAACCGGCGTGCGACATGGGGCGTTGCTGAATTGAAAAAGGCGTGGAGCTTTGCTACGCAAAGCTCCTAAATCCAATCCGCTATGCGGATTGGATCAGCCGGCGTGGTGGAACGGTAGACACAGGGGACTTAAAATCCCCCCTCTGCAAAGGGGTATGAGTTCAAATCTCATCGCCGGCAGTTTAGACGGATTGCGTTCCCGGGACTTTTGGTGGAGGCATGTATGGAATGGCGTTGCAATCATATATTGGTCAAGGATAGGGGCAAAGCGGAGGATCTGCTTCGGCAGGTCAAACAGGGGGCGAACTTCGAGTCGCTTGCCAGGAGTTTCTCGACCTGCCCGTCCTCGTCTTCCGGCGGGGATCTCGGCTGGTTCGGCGAGGGGAAGATGGTTCCGGCCTTCGAGTCGGCGGTGAAACGGCTTTCGCCGGGTTCTGTCAGCGACATCGTGCAGACCGGATTTGGCTACCATATCATCAAATGTACGGGGCGCCGGGACTGAATGCCTGAAAGCGGCATCAAAGAAGACATCGACTTCAAGAAAATCCTCCAGGCCAATTCCGAGCTGGGCCAGATCCAGGACATAGACATCCTCCTGGAACGTATCCTTGCGGTCGCCCGGAGCATAGTCAACGCCGATGCCGGTTCGATCTACATCAAGCAATCGGTGGTCGAGGCCGACGGAAAAACCGACATGCTGTACATCAGGCATGCCCAGAACGACACCCGGCAGAAACTGTTGCCGCCGGGCGAGAAGCAGACCTATCCTCTTTTTTCCGTGCCGATCGACAAGCTGTCCATCGCCGGCTACTGTGCCCACATGGGCAGGATCATCAACATACAGGACATGTACCATATCCCCGAGGATGCGCCTTACTCGTTCAACTCGAGTTTCGATCAACGTACCGGCTACAGGACGGTCTCCTCTCTGACTTTTCCCATCGCCGCAGATGCCCGGCTTCTGGGGGTAATCCAGCTCCTGAACAAAACCGACCGGACCGGGAACATCGTTCCCTTTTCGGAGGAGGACGAGCTGGTGCTGCGGAACTTCGCCATCAGCGCGACCCACGCCATGGAGCGGGCCTACATCACCCGGGCGATGATCATCAGGATGATACGCATGGCCGAACTGCGGGACCCCGCGGAAACCGGCAGCCATGTCAACCGGGTGGCCTCCTACTCCGTGGAACTGTACGACCGCTGGGCCCACAAACATAACGTCCCGGAAAGGGAACGGACCGTTTTTAGGGACAACCTCCGGATAGGGGCGATGCTCCACGACATCGGCAAGGTGGCGATTTCGGACGCGATACTGAAAAAGCCGGGCCGCCTTACCGAAGGCGAGTTCCTGCAGATGCAGGAACATACGATTCACGGGGCAAGCCTTTTTCGGGACAGCCTTTCGGAGGTGGACAGCCTGGCCATGGAGATAGCCCTGACCCACCACGAGAACTGGGACGGCACCGGCTATCCCGGCTGGATCGATCCGACCTCGGGCCTCACCGTCAGGCAGGACGAGGAGGGCAAACCCGTAGGCAAGAAAGGCGAGGAGATTCCGCTGGCCGGCAGGATAGTCGCCGTGGCCGACGTGTTCGATGCGCTCTGCTCGAAACGGGCCTACAAGGAAGCCTGGACCGAGGAACAGGTCCTTGCCCAGATGCGGGAGCTTTCCGGTAAACGTTTCGACCCGGAGTTCGTCGACATTTTCTTCGAGGTGCTTCCGATGATCAAGCACAGCCGTCAGCTGCATTCGCAAAATTTGGCCGCCTGACAAACCGGCGAAGAAACCTGTTGTGCGGAAACTTGCCGACCGAATAGTGATCATCAAGTTATTACGGGGCAAAAGATCGATAAGGCTATATGATAGAAAAAAATATTAAGATAATAGCGACCGACCTTGACGATACGCTGCTTAGGCGGGACAAAACAATTTCGGAGTATACAAAGTCGGTTTTTGCCCAATGTCGAGAGAAGGGCATTCTGATTGCTTTCGTGACGGCACGAACCGCGATGGCGACCGAACGGTACCGTGCACGAATACTGCCGGATATTCTTATTTCCGACACCGGTGCGTTGGTGCGGCATGGATCCAAGGCGCTTTACAAAGCGATAATTCCCGATGCCGAGGCTTTAGTGCTTGTGCAAAAGTGCCTGGAAAATCCGGGGATTTTGCAAATAACGGTTCAGGCCGAGAACGGCTATTTCGACTCCAAGCCTTTGGACAAAACGACACCGGGCTGGGAAGACTACGCATGCAAAATCGAAACTGATTTTTCCCGACCGATTGATTATGGCGAAATTTACAAAGTTTCAGTTTTGACCGATGGCAGTAAAGTAGCAGTCGATATCACAAAGCATTTCCCCAAACTTGTTCTAACCAATTATAGAAATACGAATTGGTACGCATTTAACTCCGGTAATGCATCCAAGGACCGGGCCCTGGCGGCGGTTATTGACGCATTGGATATTACGACAAAAAATGTCGTGGCATTCGGAGACGATGCGATTGATGCCGGCATGCTCCGGTTTGCGGGAAGAGGAGTTGCCGTACAAAATGCGGTACCCGAAGTAAAAGCCGTGGCGGATTGTATCTGCGGCGACTGCGACAATGACGGCGTGGCAAAATGGATAGACGAAAATATATTGTGAAAAACGTTTTGAAAATGTATTTTTGCCACGATAAATCCGGAGGCATACAATGACGACGGTTTACTTTATCCGCCATGCACAATCGGATACCAACATCCGGGAGGACGCAGCACGACCGCTTGCCCCAACGGGTTTTGCCGCCCGGTTATTGGTCCTGGATTTCTTGAGCGATAAAAAGATCGATGCGATATTTTCCAGTCCCTATAAACGTGCAGTGGACACCGTTTCCCTCTTTGCCGAAAGCAGGGACCTACAAATTCAAACCGTTTACGATTTACGCGAACGTAAGGCTGACAGCGTATGGGTCGAGGACTTTATTGCCTTTGCCGAAAAGCAATGGGCCGATTTTTCCTACAAACGTTCCGACGGCGAATCCCTTGCCGAGGTTCAGGACCGCAACATGGCTGCGTTGAACGACATTATCGAAAACAACCATGGCAAGAATATCGTTATCGCAACGCATGGTACGGCCTTGTCAACGATCATCAATTATTACGATAGAACTTTCCGGTTCGAGGACTTCATGGCGATGGCGGGCAAAATGCCTTGGGCCGTAAAAATGACCTTTGACGAAAATTGTTGCGTAGAAATCGAGAAGGTTGACCTGTTTTGAATGCATGGTTATAGTCAATTGACATAATCAGTTGACTATTTCCGATTGTACTAGTTTATTGTACAAGAAATTATGCAATTCCATGTACAATAAGCTAACTTAAAGGAGTATAGTTAAGGAGGAACGATGAATACCGAATTGTTTACCGGAAGGGCGGAAGCCTATGAGCATGGCCGCCCCGGATATCCAGTCTCCGTCCTTGACTACATCAAGAATCTTGTCCCGCAAAATGCCGTTATTGCGGAAGTCGGGGCCGGCACCGGAAAATTTACCGAACTGCTTGCCAAAGGTGGATTTACCCTGTACGCAATCGAGCCGAATGCCGATATGCGCAAGTTCCTTGTCACGGTACTTGCACCCTACAGAATGTAACCGTTATTGGCAGTTCGGCCGAGGCTACCGGGCTTGACGATCATAGTGTCAATGCCGTCGTTTGTGCCCAGGCACTGCATTGGTTCGACAAGGCCGCATTCAAGAACGAATGCCGCAGAATAGGGAAACAAGGCGCACCGATAATCGCCGTTTACAACGAGATACCCGGCGGAAGCGGCCGCAGGCGACCGGCAACGGCGGAATTTTTCGACAATCCCATCGTTTGCGAATTCCCAAACGCAACAACTTTTACGCAGGAAAACTGGAGACAATACATGTCCTCGCATTCCGTCGATCCGTTACCTTCCGATGATGATTATGCGGCTCATATTGCCGAGGCGGATGCGCAATTTGAACGAGAAAGCAAAGACGGCCTCCTGCATTGCAACATTACTACAAGGGTATGCCACGAAATTTTTTGACATAAAAGTGCGACCGGGAAATCTACCGCCTGTTTTCACGAAAATCATTGGCAAAAAGGTTAACGCTTTGCCATGAAGACATGACACTGCAATCTGGGAACTTTAGAGGGATTTAAAATTGATTGTATTCCGTATCCATTACCTGCGATAGATTATCAACTATTGCGGAATTCCGTACCGTTCTATGAAGGCAAGGGCACGTTCGAGGCTGTCCCTGGGGTGGACCCAGAGATCCGGTGCGTAACCGACGCCTTCAAATTGCGAAAAATCGGGGCGGAGCCAGAGCGTGAGGGATCCGAACTGTATCTCAAGGCCGCTGTTGGGCAAACAGATTCTGATCACCCCATCCGAAAGTTTTGTTCCCATCGTGTTCACTCCAACGACGACGACGTTTTCCATCTGCATAAGCTCGCTCAAAAAAGTCTCGCCGGCAGAACTTACGTTACCGTCCGTCAAGACGATCACGGGGGTTTCGTTGGGGATTGCCCTCCAATCCGGTAGCTCGGGAAAAAACCACTGACCGCGGCGGTTCGGGTCCGAAAGCCATGTGTCCCCGACGCCCTGCGACCAGGGCAGGAAATCAAAAGTAATTTCGTCGTCGGACGGGTAAAATGCTTCGCCCAGTTCGTGGGCCGTAAAAGTCGAAAGAACAAATGGCAAAAGGCCCAGTTCGGCAGGTTCCCGGCCGGAAAAACCCCTTATCCATTCAAGCCCCAGAAGATTCGATCCGCCATAATTCCATCGCAGATCCAGGATTACCGCCGGTTTGTCCCTCATGTCCATTCCGACGGAATAGAATTCACGATGCGCGGCAAGCATTTCCCGGGCATCGGTCCAAGTACCCCACATGTGCCTGTTTTCCAGAACGGTAATTCCCCTAATTTGCTGTTGCTCAAGAGGCGGGCGTTCCTCAAAGGGGCGTCTGTCGAAAAGAAGAGGATTGGGTATCCTGCCAAGAATTATGTTATGGGAAATAATCTCCCCGGTAGCAATTTTTTCAAGAAGCAGCGAAACAGTTATTGCGCTCCCTCTTCCGGAGATGGTCGTCGGATCGGCAATTACGCCGAATGTAAACGCCAATTCACCGTCTTTCGTAATCGTCGGAACGATGCAATCAATATGCGTTCCGTCATCCAAATTAGTTGCGACAATTTTAGTGGTCTCGGCATAAATATCCATCACATAACCGTCGGCAGTTTTTCTTATGACAAAGTCTTCGTTCATATATGCCACCTGAGAAGGGGCGTTGAACCTGATCGTATGTAATGCAAAATGATTGTCAAAAATTACTTCCTGAAGAGGTTGCGAGATAATCGATAGAAGATCGTTATTACTGATCGGCTCTTCCATTAAACGTAGTCGTTCAATTATGGAATTACGCAGGGAATGGAAAATCGCATCGCCTCCGAAATATCCGTAACCGGTATAGCCGTAGCGCAAAATACTAAAGAGGAAATTTATGTCGGCAATAGCTTCCCGGCGGGAAACGGTTCCTGCCGGGGTACCGGACGGATAATCCATCTCGCCGAAGAAAATTTTATTTTTCTCAACCAATTCTTTGACCGATTTGGCAATCCGCATATCCTCTTCATGATCAAAATCCTTTGTCAAAAATTCCAAAGCTCTTTCCTGGAAATTGGGGACAGTTGAACCAAAGGTCTTTGCACGGTTTGTATTGACTATCTCCTCCAGAAGCGTGGGCATTTCAATACCGCGTATCTTGATCAGGGGATCCGACTCTCCCTTCCCGCAAGAAGAAAAAAGAAACGTCATAATCATCAGGAAAAACATTCCTTTCATTTCTGTCCCTCCGATAAAATTATACGTCAAATAACCTTGAGGCTGGCGGTTTGAACGTTGCCGTGAATAATTTCCCGATATGCCAACCCGGGCAATTCCGCCTTCTGGTTACATGTTGCCTATGTTCGTCAACTTTCCTCTGTGGAAGATCAAACCGTACTTTTAATAATTGTACTGCCGGCATGGGCTACTGTCAACTATTTTTTCCGTACTCGTACATAATACGGGGCATGGCTTTGTCTTTGACGGAGGACGGATGTCCTGTTTCGGAAGTCGGCGGCCCGGCAGCCGTAGGTGGACGGATTGCGTTGTCGGCAACGGCCGGTTGGTCCAATCCGCCTTGTGGCGGATTGGACTTGGAAGGGTTGGCCGTCGGAAGCAGGGCTTCGGTTCTACCGCAGAGCCGAGGCCGAAAAGTCCTTTGTGGTTATTCTTTTCCGGCCCACTTTACGTACAGGCCGGTCAGGACCGGCAGAAGGCAGATCTGCATCAGCATGACAGGAAGGCCGGGCAGCCAGGTGGCTTGGGCGAACCCAAGCGGCGAGCCGGAGAGCGATCCGGAAAGGGCCAGCAACGCAAGGAAAACCAGTCTTCCGGCGAGCAGGGCCACGGCCACCGAGCCAAAGGCGGAAAGCCTTGGTTTGAGCAGGCCGGCGAGAAGGCCGTAGGCGGCGAGTTCCGGCAGCATCAGCGGGAGCATGGCGGGAACGGGCATTCCGGTTACCAGGAATGAGGCGATGGGAACGCCGAGGCCGAGGAGCAGGCCGGAGACGGGGCCGTAGGAAAGGCCGGCGAAAAGAATCATCCAGTGCATGGGCTGGGCGACCAGGTAGTTAAGACCAAGCCGGTGCGTCAGCGTCGGGATGATCAGGGCAAGGGCAAGAAAGAGAAACTGGGCAAGCACCGTCGCCCTCGCCCTTCCCATCGGCAGATGCCGGAAGGCAATATCATTGACAAGACCCGTAGCGATCATAGAAACCTCCATATAAACAAAGTAAATTTGAGTTTCAATGAAATCGGTTATTTTGTCAAGTGATGGGAATGGACTTCCGAACCTCGCCGGTTCGGCGGCAAGATTCGGACCCCCGGCTAAATCCCGCGCCGGGGCTTGGGAAACCGCTGATTTAATAAGGAATTCGGCGCTTCCCTTTGTTTCTGTCCCACTTCGTTCCGCAGAAGCGGTTAAGTAGCACCGACCAAATCCCGTCATCGAGATTTGGTCGGTGCTTTCTTAACCGGCGTTTACTTGCAGTTCTCCAGTCCGGCCCGGATTGCCTTGATGTTCAGCGGGATCAGGTCCTTGTTCCTGGCATTGGCAAAGCGGTACTCGAGGGCGACGCTTATGTCGTCCAGGGTGAAAAGGTCGGTTCCTTTGAGGAAGCCGGAGAGCATGACCATGTTGGCCACGCGGGGGTTTCCCACCCCGGTCGCCACGTTGGTCGCATCGATCTTCAGTATCCTGTAGTTGCCCGCCGGGATCTCCTCGGTAATAATGGAGGAATTCATGATGACAAGTCCGCCCGGTTTCATTTTGGAGAGGAACTTGTCGATGGAGGGCTTGTTCATTGCGCAGAGTATGTCGATGTCCGAGTTCACCAGCGGGCTGCCGATCACCTCGTCGGAGACGATGACGGCGCAGTTCGCCGTGCCGCCCCGCATCTCCGCCCCGTAGGACGGCATCCAGGTTACCTGCCTGTTCTGCTTCATCCCTATGGTCGCCACGACCTCGCCGAGGGTCAGGATGCCCTGCCCGCCGAATCCGGAGAATATCATTTTCGTCATGCCTTGCCTCCCATGCCGGCGGCCTTGATCCCGGCCGGCTCGTCCTTGTACACGCCCAGGGGATAGTACGGGACAAGTCCGGTGCCGATGTACTCGCTGGCTTCCACCGGCGACATGTTCCAGCCTATGTTGCACGAGGAGAGAATCTCGACCATGGAGAAGCCCTTCTTGTCGATCTGGTACTGGAACGCTTTCTTGATGGCCTTTTTCGCCTTCAGCAGGTGGGCTATGTCGTGGACGCTTACCCGCTCGATGTAGGCCGAGCTGGGGACCTGGGCCAGCATCTCGCTCACCTTGATCGGCAGGCCGGTACTGGCCTCCTTCCTTCCGGTCGGCGTGGTGCTGGTTTTCTGCTCGATCAGCGTGGTCGGCGCCATCTGTCCGCCCGTCATCCCGTAGATGGCGTTGTTGACGAAGATCACCGTGATGTTTTCGCCCCGATGTGCGGCATGGACGATCTCCGCCGTGCCTATCGAGGCAAGGTCGCCGTCACCCTGGTAGGTAAAGACGATCTTATCCGGCACGACCCGTTTCATGCCGGTAGCGACGGCGGGGGCGCGCCCGTGGGCGGCCTGGATCGCGTCGCAGTTGAAATACTCGTAGGACATCACCGAACAGCCGACCGACGCTATGGCGATGGTGTTTCCCAGCACGTCCAGCTCGACCAACGATTCGGCAATCAGCTTGTGGATGGTACCGTGGGTACAGCCGGGGCAGTACGAAAGCCGGGCATCGGTAAGACCCTTGCTCTTCGCGTATACAACCTCTCCCATTTATTTTCCCTCCTTTGTGCCCTTGACGGCTTCGAGTACCTTCGCGGTAATCTCGGACGGCTCGAAGATCATGCCGCCGGTGCGTCCGTAGAAATGAACCGGGTACTTGCCGGCAACGCCGATTTTTACGTCGTCCAGCATCTGCCCCTGCGAAAGTTCGGCAACCACGATGTGTTTTACCGAAGCCGGCAGGTTCTGGAAGGTATCGTAGGGATACGGCCAAAGGGTGATGGGGCGGATAAGGCCGGCATTCACCCCTTTTTCCTTGAGTTCCCGGATGGAGTTCATCGCGATCCGGGCCGGCGTTCCGTAGGCCACGATAGCCACCGTGTCGCCGTCCTTCACCGTGTTCTCTACCATCACCTCTTTCTTGATGATCTCGGCAAAGGTCTTACCCCGCCTGATATTCTGCTGTTCCAGCTTCTCGGCATTGAGGTTCAGCGAGGTGATGGTGTTCCTCGGCCGCCTGCCGGAATTGCCGTTGGTCGCCCATGACTTGTCGATTTTGGCGATCTCGCGGGGCGTAAGTTCCATCGGCTCCTTCATCTGACCGAGGAGCCCGTCCATGAGGACCATCGTGGGGATTCGGTAGGTGTCGGCCACGTTGAAGGCCCTGAAGACCAGGTCCCAGGCTTCCTGCACGGAAGCCGGTGCGAAGACAGGCAGGTAGTAGTCGCCGTTGCCGCCGCCCCGGGTGGACTGGAAGTAGTCGCCCTGTGAGGGCATGATCCCGCCGAGGCCCGGCCCGCCGCGGGCAACGCTGACGATGAGGCAGGGAAGATCGGCCCCGCAAAGGTAGCCGATGCCCTCCTGCTTCAGGGCGATTCCCGGCGAGGAGGAGCTGGTCATTGCCCGCACCCCGACCGCCGCCGCGCCGTAGACCATGTTGATGGCGGCGACCTCGGACTCCGCCTGGACGAAGGCTCCGCCGGCAGGCTCCATCTTGGCGGCCATGTACTCCGGTATTTCCGATTGCGGCGTTATCGGGTAGCCGAAGTACGCCCTGCACCCGGCCTGTATGGCGGCCTCGGCGACCGCCTCGTTACCTTTCATCAGGACCTTCATCTAAACCCCCTTCTCCACCGTCAGCACCGAATCCGGGCACACAAGGGCGCATATCTTGCAGCCCGTGCATGCATCGGCATGCTTGAACAGCATCGGGTTGTACCCGATGGCGTTCACCCTACTTTTATCCATCACGAGGACGCCTTGCGGACATGCCACCTCGCAAAGCGAGCATCCCTTGCAGGTATCTTCGTCAACGATAACCAGATTTGCCATAGTACCTCCATAAAGCTCTTTATCGTGTCGTTTAAGTATAGCATAGTCCGGAAAAACTGCAACCAAGCCGCGGAACTTTTCCCGTCAACCAACGTGTGGAGATTTGCTCTTCAAATCTCCTAAATCCAAGCGGACGAAGTCCGCTTGAATCACTTCCTTCACCGCCGCCCTGATGTCGCTTGCCGATTTAAGCCCCTCGGGTTTTTCCGGGTTTTGGG
>WQZW01000021.1 GCA_009780545.1 Treponema sp. | reverse complement strand
TGATGTCCTTGTAATTCATATTACACTGGATAATCTTTCGGCTAAATATTTGTACTATGTACTTTCCTCTGATTGTTTTTTTGCATATGCTATGCAACATTCAAAGGGAGGGAAAATGCCACGAGGAAGTAAAAGTGCCAATATGCGGTACCCTATCCAACTTCCGCCATTACCAATCCAAAATGAGATTGTCCGCATTTTGGACAAATTCACTGAGCTTACGGTGGAGCTTACGGCGGAACTTATGGCGGAGCTTACGGCGCGGCAAAAGCAATACGAATACTATAGGGACAGCCTCTTGACATTCGATAGATCTCCTGATACAATTGGGGAACGGGGAACGGGGAACGGGGAACGGGGAACGGGGAACGGGCGAGGTGGCTGACTTTGGGCGAGGGGGGGGAATTCGTTCGTGGGAATGGGTTGCAGAAAAAAGATTTTACGGACAATGGCATAGGTTGTATTCACTATGGGCAAATATATACATACTATGGTCTTTTTGCAGATGGAACAAAATCATTTGTTTCGCCTAAGCTTGCAAAAACTTTAAAAAAGGTACGGTACGGTGATTTGGTTATAGCGTCAACGAGTGAAAACATGGAGGATGTCTGTAAAACGGTTGCCTGGCTTGGGACGGACGAAATAGTAACGGGTGGGCATTCCACTATTTTCAGGCACGGACAAAATCCAAAATATTTATCATATTATTTTTCAACCAAAAGATTTCATGATGAAAAGCGCAAATATGCGCGCGGAACAAAAGTAATCGATATATCGGCAAAAGATATGGCTAAAATCTATGTCCCTCTTCCGCCACTTCCTGTACAACAGGAAATAGTCCGTATTTTGGACATATTTTCAGGTCTCGCCGCCGACATCAAGAACGGACTCCCCGCCGAAATAGCCGCGCGACGGAAGCAATACGAGTATTACCGCAATAAGTTGCTGACTTTTCCCGCTTTGGATGATAATGCGCCATGAGCACCTACAATATTGTCGCCAGCACCGATGAAAGCACCGTCGTAGCGGAATATACCCCTGCATACAGAGCGGCGGCCGAATATCAAAGCGAGGCCGGTTTGGAGCGCGAATTTATCCAGCAGCTTACCGGGCAAGGCTACGAGTTTGCCGCCATACGCAACGAAGCCGCCCTTATTTCCAACCTGCGCCTACAGCTTGAAACCTTGAACGGCATCACTTTTACGGACGGCGAATGGGCGCGATTTCTTGGCGAATCCATCGCAAGCAGCAATGCCAACATTGTCGAAAAAACACGCAAAATACAGGACGATCATGTTCAGGTACTCAAACGTGATGACGGCAGCACTAAAAATATATACCTGCTTGACAAAAAACATATCCACAATAACAGATTACAGGTAACAAACCAATACACGGAATCCAGGGGAACGCATGAAACACGTTACGACGTTACCATACTTGTCAATGGTTTGCCGCTTGCGCATGTAGAACTGAAACGTCGTGGCGTGTCAATCCAGGAAGCGTTCAATCAAATAAAACGGTATGAACGGGACAGTTTCTGGGCGGCGAGCGGCCTTTTCGAATATGTTCAGATTTTTGTCATCTCCAACGGAACAGACACAAAGTATTATTCAAACACCACGCGCGATTCCCATATCAAGGAACAGGGCGAAGGCCAACGCCGCAAAAGCAAAAAGACAAGCAACAGTTTTGAATTTACTTCATATTGGGCGGACGCAAACAACAAAAGAATTCCCGATCTTGTGGATTTTACAAAAACATTTTTTGCAAAACACACGCTTTTGAATATCCTTACCCGTTACTGCGTATTCACCAGCAATGAATTGTTGCTTGTGATGCGTCCGTATCAGATAGTGGCCACGGAGAGAATTCTCGGCCGCATTGTCTGTTCAAGCAATTACAAGAAAACCGGAACGACCGATGCGGGCGGTTTTATTTGGCATACTACAGGAAGCGGCAAAACGCTTACCAGCTTTAAGACCGCACAACTGGCAACAGGGCTTGAAAATATCGACAAAGTTCTGTTTGTAGTTGACCGCAAAGACCTTGACTACCAAACCCAGAAAGAATATGATCGCTATGAAAAAGGAGCGGCGAACGCAAGCACGTCCACAAAGGAACTTGAAAAAAATCTTGCCAATCAAAATGCCCGAATCGTTATAACCACATTACAGAAGCTTGATGTTTTCATAGGCAGGAACAAAACGCACGATATCTACAAAAAACATGTTGTCATTATATTTGACGAATGCCACCGTTCGCAGTTTGGGGAGATGCACGGAAAGATAACAAAGGCCTTTGGCAATTACCATATCTTTGGTTTTACAGGCACGCCGATCTTTGCCGTCAATTCAGGAACCGGCGGCAATCCGCTTTTTAGGACGACGGAGCAGGTTTTTGGCACCAAGCTCCACACCTACACAATCGTCGATGCCATTAATGACGAGAACGTTCTGCCGTTCCGGATTGATTTTATAGATACCGTAAAGCAAAAAGAAAACATAACCGATAAGGCGGTTCGCGCGATTGACGTGGAAAAAGCGATGAATGCGCCAAAACGCATCAGTGAAGTCGTATCGTACATCATCGAGCACTTTGATCAAAAAACCAAACGCGATTCCTCTTATTCCTCGAACGATAAACGTGTGAAAGGCTTCAACTCAATTTTTGCCGTGGCATCCATCCCGATGGCAATGCGGTATTACGAAGAATTCAAAAAACAACTTGCACAGAAAAATAAAGAACTGGTAATTGCCACGATATTCAGTTACAGCCCGAATGAGGATGAGACGGATAATCTTGAAGACACTTTGCCGGATGAAAATTTTGATAATGACAAACTGGATCAAGGTTCCCGTAATTTCCTTGAAGCGGCCATTGCCGATTATAATGCCAGATTTGGCATGAGCTTTAACACATCGTCGAATGAGTTCCAGAATTATTACAAAGACCTTTCGCAGCGCGTAAAGAATCGGGAAGTCGATATGCTTATCGTCGTCAATATGTTTCTGACGGGTTTTGATGCCACTACCCTTAACACATTGTGGGTTGACAAGAACCTGAAACAGCATGGCTTGATACAGGCATACTCACGCACCAACCGCATACTCAACAGCGTAAAGAAGTTTGGAAATATTGTTTGCTTTAGGGACTTGAAGCAGGCCACCGACGATGCAATTTCCGTTTTTGGCGATAAAGATTCAGGCGGAATTATTCTTCTTAAGACGTACGACGACTATTACAATGGCTTTACCCACAACGGCGAATACAAACCTGGCTACAAGGAATTGATAGAAGAACTTGCCAAACATTTCCCGCTTGGTGAGGCAATTGTTGGCGAAGAGGCCCGGAAGGATTTTATTCGTCTGTACGGTGCGATTTTGCGCCTAAAAAATATACTTACCGCTTTTGACGATTTTGCAGGAAACGAAATCCTGCCCGACAGGGATTTTCAGGATTACCAAGGCATGTATATCGATATTTATCAGAAAATGAAACCCCAGCCAGATGAAGGCAGGGAGAACATCAATGACGATATTATTTTCGAGTTGGAACTCGTAAGGCAGATCGAGGTAAACATTGACTATATTCTTATGCTTGTGGAAAAATATCATGAAACAAACCGCAAGGACAAAAGCATATTTTAGGCAATAGAAAAAGCCATCAATTCAAGTATTGGGCTGCGCAGCAAAAAAGAATTGATTCAAGGCTTTCTGGAGAAAGTCAATCTTTCGAAAAACCTTAGCGAGGATTGGCAACGATTCGTGCTGGAGCGAAAAGCGGAAGAATTGGCGGTACTTATCGCCGAGGAAAACCTGAAAGAAGAGGCGGCCCGTCACTTTTTGGACATTGCCTTCCGTGATGGCCTTCTGAAGACCACCGGAACGGATATGGACAAAATCATGCCGTCCGTGTCCCGTTTTGGAGGCGGAAACCGTGCGGAGAAAAAAGATGCCATAATCGTTAAACTAAGAATGTTTTTTGATAAATACTCGGGACTGGTTTAGAGGTATCCGGAAGCGTCAGGTACCGATATCCGTAAGACGACAAGTATGACCAAGGTGTTTTTTGTCATTGTGAACGAAATATTTATTCTTTCGTTCGGCATATTTGAGTTATACCGGATGCGGAGTGAAAACCCCGCCCGATACCTGCCTGCAATAAATGCGTGGAGTTTTGCCTTGCAAAACTCCGAGTCCAAGCTGCCAGGGCAGCTTGGACAGGCTATTGGACAACCCGGCCCAAAGTGTCCTATACTGTGGAAGCGCGGGTGGGGAAACAGGAGGCGGAATGCAGATACGGAAGACGAAGATTGTCTGTTCGCTGGGGCCGGCGTCCTCGACCGACGAGGTGGTGCAGGACCTGATCCTGGCGGGGATGAACGTGGCTCGGCTGAACTTTTCCCACGGGACGCATCAGTCGCACCTGGAGTCCATCGAACGGGTCAGGCGGGTTTCCGACAAGCTCGGCATCCCGGTGGCTATTCTCCTTGACACCAAAGGACCGGAGATTCGCACGGGCACGGTCAAGGACGACGGGAAGATCACGATCAATTCGGGCGACACCGTCGACATAACCGTTGACGACTGCCTGTGCACCGAGGCCGACGGCGGCGGCAATCACCGCATTTCGATTTCCTGGAAGGAAGCGACGGCCAAGCTCAAGGCCGGACACCGCATCCTGATCGCCGACGGGCTTCTGGACCTCCAGGTACTCGAGGTCGCCGGCGAGATCATCAGGTGCAGGGCCGGCAATGCGGCGACCATCGGCAGCAAAAAGAACGTCAACCTGCTGGGCGTCCATGCCCGGCTTCCCATAATGAACGAGCAGGACGAGAAGGACATCGCATTCGGGGCGGAACAGGGCGTGGACTACCTTGCCGCCAGCTTCCTCAGCTTTCCCGCCGAGGTCAACGAGATACGCAGGTACCTTGACGGCCTTAACTCAAGGATGAAGATCATCGCGAAGATCGAAAACGGCGAAGGGCTGGAGAACATCGGCGAGATCGCCCGTGTTGCCGACGGGGTGATGGTTGCCCGGGGCGACCTCGGGGTGCAGCTTCCCACCGAGGAGATTCCGCTGGCGCAGAAGTACATCATCAGCACATGCCGGCGGGTCGGCACTCCGGTGATCACCGCCACGCAGATGCTGGAATCGATGATCGTCAATCCCCGTCCGACCAGGGCCGAGCTTACCGACGTGGCAAACGCCATTTTTGACGGTACCGACGCGGTGATGCTTTCCGGCGAGACGGCTTCCGGCACGTACCCGGTCGAGGCGGTAAAGATGATGGACAAGATCGCCCGCACGGTGGAGGCATCGAAAGAGTTCCGGGACCATATGAAGGTGTTCCATGACGAGTGCTTTTCCCTTTCCCGCGAGACCACGGAAAACCTCGGGACGATTATGTCGAAGGCCGGGGTGAAGATAGCCGCCGAGATCGGGGCCAAGGCCATCGTTACGCCCACGACCAGCGGGAACACGGCGAGGATTCTCAGCGTGTTCAGGCCCAACGAACCGATCCTTGCGGTAACGCTGAGCCGGCATGCGGAACGTGCCCTGCAGTTGGTCTGGGGAGTGCACACCTGCCGCTCGCCCCGGGTGGACGAGACGGAGAGCATGATGCAGAATGCGATGGCCATCGCCATGGAAAGCGGCATTGCCGAAATATCCGACAAGATCGTCCTGGTCGCCGGCCTTCCCCTCAGCAGCCCGAACATGATCAACACGATTCGGGTGATCATCCTCGGCACGGTGCTTGTCCGCACGCACTCAGGCGGGGCCGGAAACCCCGAACTGACCCAGGTGCGGGGCAAGCTGGTCCATGCCGCCTCGGCCGACGAGGCCCGGACCAAGCTTACCCCCAACTCCAACGAGATTCTGGTCTGCCGGGAACTTACCGAGGAGTACGTTCCCATCGTAAGCATGGTGAAGGGCATCGTCTGCGAGGGCTCCTCGGACATCAGCGACGAACGGCTGACCGCCATCAACCCGAACCTGCTCTGGCTGACCGGGGCAAGGGACGCCTTGAAAAAGCTCGAGTACGGCATTACCGTGACGCTGGACGCGACCCAGCTTTTGGTTTACGAGGGCTCGATCATGGCCAAGAAACCCCCGACCGAGTTCACCTGAGGCCGAGTCTTTGGTCCGGCTTCCGGAAATTGATCCGGACGGTGCATGCCTGGGGACGATTTCAACGGGTAAACCCCGACAGCCAATGCGTGGAGAATTTCAATCCTCTACGGAGGATTGAAATTCTCCTAAATCCAATCCGCAAAGCGGATTGGATCATGCAACCCGGGCGGCAAATGCCTGTCAAACTCCCTATAAGAGGAATATAGTCAATTGACCGAGGCACTTGCAAAACTTCAGGTTTGCGAGTGCAACCGCTAAAAAATGCATGTTTCGTAGACCGTAGGGCGAGAAACTGCATAGCCTCTTGTAAAACTAACCGAGTTTTGCAAGAGGCTCGACCTAATCAATTGACTATTTCCGATTGTAATAGTTTATTGTACAAGGAATTATGCAATTCCATGTACCATAAACTAACTTAAAGGAGTATACATGGAAACCACCGAAACCGTCCCGCACGAAAAGTTCCGCGAGGAAATGGCCAATGCCATTACCCACGGCATCGGCATACTGTTCTGCATCGCGAGCCTTCCGGTCGTTACCGCCATCGGTGCGAATACCGGCAACATTCCCGGCATCATCGGCGCGACGATTTACGCCTTCAGTTTCCTGATGCTCTTTACCTTCAGCACGCTGTACCACAGCACCCAGCACCGATACGCAAAAAGCGTCCTCCGGATCTGCGACCACATCTCGATCTACATCCTCATAGCCGGAACCTACACGCCGTTCCTGTTGATCTACATGCCCGACGGTTTCGGCATCACCCTGCTTGCCGTCCAATGGTCGCTGGTGTTGTTGGGAATAATTTTTAAGATTTTTTTTACCGGCCGGCTTGCGGTAGTGAGCATCGTCGTCTACATCGTGATGGGCTGGCTCCTGCTGGTAGGCGGCCGGCGGTTCTTCACCGTGTTCCCGACGCCGGTATTGGTAATGGTGCTGGTCGGCGGCGGACTTTATACCCTGGGCTGTATCTTCTACCTGAACAAGAAGATAAAGTGGAACCATGCGATCTGGCACCTGTTCGTGCTGGGCGGCGCGGTCTGCCATTACGTCGCCGTCCTGCTTTCGGTGATCCGGCATTCCCCGCCATTTTAAGCGGCCACCGGTTTAAGCGGCCGCCGGTTTGACGGGGGAAGCGGGAACCGCCGATCAACTCGGCGGTTCCCTCAATGACCGGGTGGAGCTTTGCCCTGCAAAGCTCCGAGTCCAATCTGCTTTGCAGATTGGACCGTTTACTTCGCCGTCAGGCCGGCCATGGTGATGTAGTTGAACGGCTTGTTGAAGTGCGGCATGAAGAAGATGTCCAGCAGGGGCAGCTCGTCGATGGTAAGCCCTTTGGCGATGGCGAGGCTGAACATGTGCAGCCCCATCGACACGTCCTGGTAGGAGGCCATCTGGGTGCCGATGATCCGCCTGGTCTTCGAGTCGTAGACCACCCGTAGCTGCACGTCCTCGTTCTGCCCGGCCATGAAGGGGAACTTCTGCTTGTCGGTGTAGTCCACGCAGGTGGCCTCGAAGCCGGCGGCCTTGGCCTTCTCCAGGCTCAGCCCGGTGCTCCACATCTTGTAGTTGCATATCTGGATGCCGTTCGAGCCCTGCACGCCGTAGGACTTTACCTTCGTGCCGCAGGCATTGTGCCCGGCCACGATCCCGCTGCGCACCGCATTGGTCGCCAGGGCGATGTAGTCCACCTTGCCGGTGGCGTTGTTTAAGATGGTGGCGCAGTCGCCGACCGCATAGACGTCCTTTACCGAGGTTTCCTGGTTCTCGTTGACCAGGAAGGCTCCGTTGGTGTGCAGGGCCAGCTTGCCCTTGGCGACCTCGTTCCGGGGCAGGAAGCCGATGGCGACGATCACCGCGTCCACGGCATACTCGTGCTTCTCCGGCCCGTTCTTTCCGGCCTTCTCGGCAACGATGGAGGTAACCCTTTTGCCGTTCGAGCTTTTGATCTCGGTAAGCCGCTCGCCGTAGTGCAGCTCGATGCCTTCCTTTTCCAGCACCTCGTTCATCTTCCGGGTGAATTCCCGGTCGTAGTAGCCGGGCAGGCAGGTGTCGGACAGGTCGAAGAGCATGGATTTTTTGCCCCGGAGCTTTACCGCCTCGGCGATCTCCACGCCGATGTAGCCGGCGCCCATCGTTGCCACGGTCCGCACCTCGGGCTTGCCCAGTTCCGCGTCGATGGCCATGCCTTCCTGGAAGAGCTTCACGTTGTGGACGCCCTCAAGGTCGATGCCCGGGCAGTTAGGCCGGATCGGCCTGGAACCGGTAGCGAGGACCAGCTTGTCGTAGGACTGGAGCAGCTCGGTCCCGTCCTTCCGCCTGCCCTTGACCACCTTTTTGTCAAAATCCACTTCCTCGACCGTGGTCTGCATAAAAACCTTGGCGCCCTTGCCTTCCAGCGTTTGGCTCGAGGAATAAAACAGGTCCTTGGTTTCGGGTATCTGCCTTCCGATGTACAGGGCCGTCCCGCAACCCAGGTAACTGATGTTGTCGTTCTGGTCGATAAGAACGACCTCGTGCCCCTTGTAATTGTCCAAAATGGTGTTCGCCACCGCCGTGCCGGCATGATTGACGCCGACCACCACGATCTTGCTCATAAAAACTCCTCAAGAGATTGGATAAGGAAAGCCCTGCTTCCTAGTTTTCTATTATACTATGGTTTCCTCCCTCCGGCAAGGCAATTTTTCGATGATTGAAACGGAAATTCAATTAACAGTAACGAAAAGAATGCATAATGAGGGGGAAAGTCTTCCCCCTGAGCCGGAGCCCCGCAAGCGGGTCTCCGGCTACCCCCTACGGCGGAGTTTTGCGGGGCAAAACTCCGCCCGTTTACCTTCAAAACCAATGTGCGGAGATTTGCTCTGCAAGCCTCCCGAGTCCGATCTCCGCATGAAATTGGACCTCCTTCCGTAGCACAACAACCCGCTGGACTTATCGACGGACTTGTGCTACTCTGAAAGTGAATACTGAAAACTGGAATATTACTACTGCAAGCGAAACAACGTGATTGTGCCTTTTAATTTATCCCCTACGTAATGCTTTGGGTACGAGTTGCAATGCCTTTGATCTTCCTTGTGGTACTTGAATTGGAGGAGGCCGTATGTTCAACAGCATAAAGAGCAAGATTCTCGTGCCCGTCGTGGGGCTGATGGTGCTGGTGCTTGCCGCCGTGGTCCTGTATGCGGTCGTCGGGCTTACGAAACTGGCGGGCGACCTGACGGGCGAGCGGATCGCCACGGTTTCGCAGGTGGCGTATACCCAAATCTCCGGCCTGGACGCCCGCAATCGGGCGAGTGCCTACGCCGTGGCCCATAGCGAGAACCTGGCCGGCTTCGTCCGTAACTGGAACGGGGGCGGCGACCAAGACGGGATCAGACAGGACATGCTGGCGTACCTGGCGGACTGGCGGACCGAACTCGGGGTGGACAGCTTCATCGTCTACGACCCGGTGGGAACGGTGATTCTCCGCACCCACGATTTTTCCGACTTCGGCGACAACGCCCGGGCCGCAAGGCATGTGGCCGCCGCCCTCCGGGGCGAAACCTTCAGCCTGTACTCCTCGACCGAGTCGGTGCCGATGGGGCTTACGGCGGCGGTGCCGATCAAGGACGGCAATACGGTCATCGGGGTTATCGCGGCGGTACTGTACCTGCACACCGACCGCTTCGTTCAGGAAATCTCCGATTCGTTCAACGCCGAAGTGACGGTTTTTGCCGGATACACCCGGGTTGCGACCACGGTGATCGACCGTTCGGGCCAGAAGGTTGTCGGCACCGACATGGACGACCGAAAAATCCTCGACGCGGTAATGGTCCGGGGGGAAAGCTACACCACCGAGCTGGACCTCTTCGGCGTTCCCCACATGGGCTACTACTTTCCCCTGAAGGGCTCGGACAACCTGCCCATCGGGATGTTCTTCGTGGGCTTTTCCAACGAGCGGACCGAAAGCCTCGCCGGGACTTCCAAGCGGGACATGATCGTCTTCAGCGTCGTCGGCGTCCTGCTCGTGGCCGCCGGGATTTTTTTCCTGGTAAGCAGGCTGATCCGGCCCCTGCATGTCCTGGCCGGCCGGCTCAACGACATCGCGAACGGGGAGGGCGATCTTACGGTGCGGATCCCCGAGGCCGGCAACGACGAGGTCGCCAAGGTTTCCCGCCACTTCAACCAGACCATCGAAAAGATCCGCGCCCTTGTCCTTTCGATCAAGGAACGGGCGGTAACCCTTTCCGACATCGGCAGCGACCTTACCAGTAACATGACCGAAACGGCGGCGGCGATGAACCAGATCGTGGCCAACATCCAGAGCATCAAGGTCCGGGTGGTCAACCAGAGCGCCAGCGTTACCGAGACCAACGCCACGATGGAACAGGTTACCGAGAACATCGGCAAACTCGGCGAAAGCGTCCAAAGGCAGACCTACGCCGTCTCGCAGTCGTCGTCGGCCATCGAGGAAATGCTGGCCAACATCCAGTCGGTAACCAACACGCTGAAGAGGAACGCCGCCAACATGAACGAGCTCAAGGAATCCTCCAATTCCGGCCGGACCAGCGTGCAGGAAGTCGCCGGCGACATCCGGGAGATCGCCCGCGAGTCCGAGGGCCTGATGGAGATCAACGCCGTGATGGAAAACATCGCCAGCCAGACCAACCTTCTGTCGATGAACGCCGCCATCGAGGCGGCCCATGCCGGCGATTCGGGCAAGGGATTCGCCGTGGTCGCCGACGAGATCCGCAAGCTGGCCGAAAGTTCCGGCGAGCAGTCCAAGACCATCGGTACGGTGCTGCAAAAGATCAAGGCTTCCATCGAGAAGATCACCCGTTCGACCGACGACGTGCTGCAGAAGTTCGAGGCCATAGATCACGGGGTCAGGACCGTGGCCGAACAGGAAGACGTGATTCGCTCCGCGATGGAGGAACAGGGCGAGGGAAGCCGGCAGGTCCTGCAGTCCGCCACTCAGGTCAGCGAGATTACCGGGCAGGTCAAGGGCGGCTCGGTCCAGATGCTCGAGGGCAGCCAGGAGGTCATCAAGGAAAGCCGGAACCTCGAACTCGTTACCCAGGAAATCACCAACGGGATGAACGAGATGGCCGTGGGTGCCGACGAGATCAACCGCGCGGTGAACAACGTCAGCGATCTGAGCGTCCGCAACCGCCAGAACATATCGGTCCTGGTGGAAGAGGTTTCCAAGTTCAAGGTGTAAGTTTGCGGACGGGGAAAATCAACAACCCCGCCATGAATGGCGGGGTATGTACCCTCCGAATACAATCAATCATAATGCGGGGCAAGGGAATCTTACCATCTCATGCTCCGCCAGTCGGGCCTGCGTTTTTTCTCATCCTGAGCAATTCCGCACCACAGCAGGTGCAATACCATAAAAGCGCAACGGCGATGGCCGCGGTAACGGGTACCGGCACGAAGGTGAAAACCGAAAGTATGTATATCCAGGGAACCCACAAAAGAAGTGCAAGCGTTCGGGATATCATCGTGGCGGCAAGGTGCAGCGGACGAATCCCTTCGAGAAGGGCCGTTACCGACATGGCCAAAAGCGCAAACCAAAACAGATAACTTCCCTCGTAAAAATAAACCGCCGAAAGTAC
>WQZW01000020.1 GCA_009780545.1 Treponema sp. | reverse complement strand
GCCGGGATTTCCTCCGGTTTTGAGGGTAAGGGTAACCGTATACAGATAGCCGTTTTTGAGCACTGCGTCCTCGCCCGGCTTGTCTTCAAACCTGACATTAACCACGGTGTTGCCTTGCGACATTGCAAGATTGAGATTCAGAGGTTCGCCGTCGGATGGCACTTCGTAGGATTCCCTTGCACCGCTGGTAATACCCGAGTAACCGCTCTGGGGCGTTTTTATGGTGTTGGCAATCCTAAAGTTTGCCACCAACTGACCGTTGTTCCTGACGTTGACGGCGGCAAACGGCAAGGTGATATTGGGAAACTGGATGTTGACGTTGGTTCCATCTACCGGGAAATAATACGGCGACACTTCCTCGTTTGTCCGCTTGGGCTGTATGTCCAAGGACGAAAGGACATCGCTGGGGGTGAACGTAACGATGCTTTTCGACTGGTTGTTGAAAGCGACCCACACCGGAAACAGCGTCAGCATATCGCTGTTCGGCGTACGGATAAAACGCCGGACCTCGCCCTTGGTAAGATACGCTACTTTCCTTCCTTCGGGAGAATTCTCCCTGAGCTCCAGGCCGTAATCCCTGCTCCTGTTGTAAACCTGGTACTGATAATCGCCGTCGGTGGTGGAGGTAATGCTGGTGGTGAATCTCTTGCCTTCCCCATCGGTTACCATGGCCGTGTGATCGACCCTTGACTGATCTCCCGCCTTCTCGAACTCGGTCTGTTTTACGGCCCTCAGCAGCTTGTAGCCCCCGACCGTCCAGTCGCTTTCGCTCGAGAAATTGACGTTGGCCCTGGTTCCGGATTTTACGCCGCCGACTATGAACGCCTTGCCGATTACCTCACCGGTAAACAACAGCATATCGGAGCCGGTGTTGTTCACGACTTCCGTGGTTCCGTTCTGGTTGTTCCTGAAAGTGCCCTCATAGTACTCGGCATAGGCTCCTCCGTCGCCGCCGCCGCCACCTCCGCCGTCATCTCCCGTGACGGGGCAACCCGCCAGGCCCGCCACGAACCCCGCGGTAAGCAGGATTGCCGCCAATTTACCCAATCTTTTCATCCTTCTTCTCCTCTTTCCAAAATCTCGCCGCGGGAATACTCCCGGGCTTTCTCCCCTGCCTGATCCCCGTTGCCCAAATCGAAGCCGCGTGAATTGCGGACGGAGCTTTCCGCCGCAAAGGCGAGACGGACCCATTCAAGAAGCCTGACCTTGTTCCCGCCCGTCAAAAGGCGGGAAATTCCGAGGATTCTCATCTCATTCGTCGCACCAAGCCCGCATTCTTTACAATTCACTGTTAAAATAGTATCAGAAAATGTTAATTAGGTCAAGTACCTTTCAAGTGAATTTGATAAATTTGTTCGAAAGGGCCGGTTACGGCCCGACGGAATCCGGCAAACCGGCGCTTTCGCTCGGTAACGGTCGTATTGAAAATTTTCCATGTCGTTGATATTCTTCTAGCTGTATTTGATATTCCACCGTTGCGACTATAATGGAAGGAAAAATGGACGCGCTCGACCGAATACGGCTGGTACGTAAGGCCTTGGGGCTGAACCAGGGGGATTTTGCCCGACGGATCGGTCTTACGCAGAATACCGTGTCGATGATCGAGCTCGGGAAGATCGCCCTTACCGACAAGAACGTCAAGCTGATCTGCGCGACCTTCGCCGTCAACGAGGAATGGCTCCGTCGCGGCTCGGGCGAGATGCTCGGCCCCGCCTCGCCCTACGAGAAGGAACTCGTGGCCGTGTTCGGCAGGCTTTCCTCCGACACGCAGGAGTTCGTCCTGGAAATGGCCCAAAACCTGCTGCGGAGGCAGGAAAGACGGCTTCCGGACGGGGCGGGAACCCCGGACGGCCCGGATTCCGGCCGATAACCGAAAACCGGCCGGCTTTCTTCCATAGATCATCCCTCCGAATGAAAGAAATTCCCCCAATCGATACCCTCCATCTTTCCATGAAGGCTCAAATGAAGTACTATCGAGGGATGACGGAGAGCAAGAACCGGGTCCTGCCGAAGGCGGCCCTTCTGTTGGCGGCATTCCTGCCGGCCTTTTTCGGCTGTTCCGGGGAACGGGCCGCTTCCGGCATGCCGGGCGAACTGCGGTATGCGTTCTTCACCGAACCGGACACCCTGGACCCGCTTGCGCCCTCCAGCTCGGCGGACGGCAGGAGCATCATGTTCAACGTGTTCGAGGGCCTGGTACGGCCGGACACCGAAGGCCGGCATCCTGTCGCCCTGGCCGAATCCTACCGCATGCTTGAAGGCGGCCTCGTCCACGAGTTTACCCTCCGCTCCGGCGTCCTCTTCCATGACGGCTCGCCGCTTACCAGGGAGGACGTGCGGTTTTCCCTGGAAACGGCGGCGGAAGCGGGCCTCGACGGACTGCGGGCCGTCGAAAGTATCGAATTCGTCGGGGAACGGGACCTGCGGATCAACCTGTCCGTGCCGGACCCCGACTTTCTCCCCTTCCTCACCGTGGGCATCGTGAAGGCGGGCAGTACCGACCGGCAGACGCGGGCCGTCGGCACCGGGCCCTTCTTCGTCGAAAGCTATACGGTCCAGCAGTCGCTGGTGCTGCGGCGGTTTCCGGATTACTGGCGGGAGGACGTTCCCCGGCTGGAGAAGGTTACGATCGTGTTCTTCGACGACCAGTACGCCGCCTTTCTGGCCCTGCGCTCCGGGAGCATAGACGGGGCCTTCTTTACCGAGGCCATCGCCCGGCAGGCCGACCCGGCCCGTTTCGACGTCGTTCCCTTCCATACGGCGATGGTGCAGAAATTCGTCCTGAACAACGCAGCCCCGCCCTTCGACGATCTCCGGGTACGCCGCGCCTTCAACTACGGGATCGACCGGCAGGAAATCATCGACCTGGCCTTCTTCGGCAGGGGCAGTCCTGTCGGAAGCCCGGTGATCCCGGGTCTCTCCCTGTACTACGAGGAATCCCTGGAGGCCGCCTATCCCCACGATCCGGAACTGGCCCGCTCCCTCCTTGCCGAGGCCGGCTTCGGGGAAGGGGGGCGGGAACTTTCCATAGAGATTACCGTTCCCTCGAATTACACGATGCATGTCGATACGGCGCAGGTCATCGTCTCGCAGCTGGAACGGATCGGGGTAAAGGCGACGATACGGCTCGTGGACTGGGCCACCTGGCTTTCGCGGATCAACCGGGACCGGGACTTCCAGACCACGGTGATCTCCGTTGACGGCAGGACGGCCTCCCCCCGGAGCTTCCTGGCCCGCTACCGTTCGGACAGCGGTTCCAACTTCACCAACTTTTCGGCCCCCGAGTTCGACCGGGCCTTCGACCTGGCAGTTTCCGCCCAGGACGAGGAAAGCCGCATCCTGTACTACGGCCTGGCACAGCGGGCCGTCGTCGAAAATGCCGCCAGCGTCTACCTGCAGGACATCCTGGCCTTCAGGGTTTTCCGCCGGGGGGCCTTCGCCGGAATTCTGGAGTACCCCCTGTCGGTTACCGACTTCGCCTCGATGTACGCCAGGTAGAACGGCCGGTAGCGGGAAGGACACTTGCGTTTCGCCCTCAGGAGAATAGGCTCCGCCCTGATCACCGTTTTCCTGGTCTCGCTGTTTTCCTTCCTCGCGTTCGGCGTCGTTTCCGGCGACGCCGCCGTCCACGCCCTGGGAATCGACGCCACCGAGGAACAGATCGCCCGTCTCTGGTCCGAGCTCGGGCTGGACCGGAATCCCGCCGTCCGCTACCTCGCGTGGCTCGGGGGCATTTTTTCGGGCGACTGGGGGGAATCGGTCCGCTTTCGGGGGGAACGGGTGGCCGGCCTGGTCGCCGAACGCCTCCCGGTTACCTTTTCCCTTGCCTCCCTGGCCCTGATCCTGACCCTGCTCATCGCCGTCCCGACCTCGCTGGTTTCGGTCAGGCGGGAAGGGGGGATCGTCGACCGCATGACCGGCGTCCTTACCGCCTGCGGCCTGGGGATTCCGGGCTTCTTCCTCGGCATCCTCCTGATCTGGGGCTTCGGGATCGGCCTGCGCCTCTTTTCCGTGGGGGCCTACGTCGACCATCGGGAGAACGTTCCGGCCTTCCTCCTGGGCCTTTTGCCCGCGGCCCTCGCCGTCGCGATCCCCAATGCGGCTATTTTGGCCAAGTTCCTCAGGGAATCCCTGTTCAGGGAACAGCGGGCCGACTACTTCAGGACCGCCCGGGGCAAGGGTTCCTCCCGGCCCCTGGCCCTGTACCGGCATGCCCTGCGCAACGCCCTGATTCCGGCCGTAACGGTCCTGGGGATGATCCTGGGGGAGACGCTTTCCGGCTCGATCATTGTCGAACAGGTCTTTTCCCTGCCCGGCGTCGGCCGGCTCCTGGTCGCCTCGATCGCCTCCCGGGATTTTCCCGTGGTCCAGGCCCTGGTCGTTCTGGCCGCCGTCCTGGTGATCCTGGCCAACACCCTGGTGGACATCGCCATACGGGCGATAGACCCCCGAATCGGGCTGGAGGGGAGGCGGAGATGAACGGCGAACTCAGGCTGGGCATCGTCCTCCTCGTCCCGATCCTGCTGATGCCGTTTGCCTCCCTGTTCGGCCCGGACCACAACCGCATGGAGGCCGCCGACCGCTTCCTCCCGCCCGGAATCGAGCGGCCGGCCGGAACGGACAACTTCGGCCGGGACGTCCTGGCCCGCGTCCTCGCCGGAAGCCGGCAGACGCTGGTCCTGGCCCTGCTCGTCGTGACATCTTCCCTGGCCCTGGGAACCGCCCTCGGCCTGGTCGCCGGCTACCTCGGCGGCATCGCCGACGAACTTGTGATGCGTGTCATGGACGCGGTAAGCTCCTTTCCCGGCATCCTCTTCGCCCTGGTGATGGTGGCCCTGCTCGGGAACGGCCAGGGCACCCTGCTGCTGGCCCTTGCCGTCCTCTTCGTCCCGAGCTTTACCCGCCTCGCCCGTGGCGGGACCCTTGCCTGCCGGGATGCCGACTTCGTCCTTGCCGAGAAGCTCCTCGGTTGCGGCCTTCCCCGCATCCTTTTCGTCCACGTCCTGCCCAATTTGAAAGGTTCGCTGCTTCCGGCCGCCGCAATCGGGCTTTCGAACGCAATCCTTGCCGAGTCGGCGATGAGCTACCTGGGCCTGGGCATCCAGCCCCCGGAACCGAGCTGGGGACGGATGCTGGCCGAGGCCCAGATATTCCTGTACGACGCCCCCTGGTGCGCCCTGGCCCCCGGCCTTGCCGTCATGCTCACCGCCGTCGGCTTCCACTGCCTGGGCAACGGCCTCCGCCGGAAGTTCGGGGGCTGAGATGGAAACCCTGCTCGAGGTGCGCCGCCTGTCGGTGGAGATCACCGGAAAGCCCGGTCTTCCGGTGATTCGGGACTGTTCCTTCTCGGTGAAGGCGGGCGAACCGGTGGCCCTGGTCGGCGAATCCGGCTGCGGCAAGACTCTGACTTCCCTCGCCGTTACCGGCCTGCTCCCGGAAGCGGCGAAAATCTCCGGCGGCGAGATACTGTTCCGCACGGAATCCGAATCCCCGGGAGGGGGGCCAAGCCCCCCTTCGCTCCATCCCCGCTACCGCGGGTATTCCGCTACCCCCCGAGCGGGGCTCCGCCCCGCAACGCCCCCGATCCGATCTGCCGAAGGCAGATCGGATTCGGAGATTTGCCCCGCAAATCTCCGAGTCCGTCATCCTTTGGATGATGGACCGCCCGTAACCGATTCCCCCGGATCGGAAACCGGGACCGAAGGCCGGCTTATCGACCTGCGCCGGCTTTCCGAACCCGAACTCTGCCGGATCCGGGGCCTCAGGATCGCCATGATCTTCCAGGAACCCCGTCGGTCCCTGAACCCGCTGATGCCGGTCGGGAAACAGATCGCCGAGGCCCTCACCCTGCATCGGCTTCCGGCACCGCCGGAAAAGATCGCCGACATCCTCCGCCGCCTGAACTTCCCCGATCCGGAACGGATCGCCGCAAGCTTCCCCCATCAACTTTCCGGCGGCATGTGCCAACGGGTGATGATCGCGATGGCCACGGCCTGCCGCCCGAGACTGCTTATCGCCGACGAGCCGACCAGCTCCCTGGATTCGGAAAACGGGGAAAACATCGTCCGGCTTCTCCGGCAGGTCAACCGGGAATTCGGCACGGCGGTCCTTTTCATCTCCCACGACCTGGCCCTTGCCGGCCGCCTCTGCTCCCGGACCCTGGTGATGCGGGAGGGCCGCATCGTGGACGAGGGGCCGAGCCGCACCCTCTTCGAAGCGCCCGGACATTCCTACACCGCAAGCCTTGCCGTCGCCGTGGGCCGGAGGAAAAACCCGCCGGCCCGCGGCCCGGAAGAACCGGTTTTGGCCGGAGGACGCGACGCCCTGCCGGTCGATGCGGGGGCGTTGCGGGGGCAGGGCCCCCGCTCGGGGGGTAGCGGAATACCCGCGGTAGTGGGGATGGAGCGGAGGGGGGCTTGCCCCCCCCAAAGCCCTTCCGCATCGGACACCCTGCTCCGTATCCGGGACCTTTCCTGCGGGTATCCGGCTCCGGGAATCGGAGCGTTCCGGAAGCGGTCGGAGAAGACGGTCCTGAAAGGGGTGAACCTGGAAATCGCGCCCGGGGAGATTTTCGGGCTGGAGGGGCCTTCCGGGAGCGGCAAAAGCACGCTGGCCCGGTGCGTCCTGGGCCTGATCCCCTATCGGGGAGAGATCGTTTTTCGGCGGCGGGGGGAGGGGCCGGAACGGGGCGCGGCGCAGCCGGTGTTCCAGGAACCCGGCGCCTCGCTGAACCCGGCGCTGAGGATCGGCCGGCTGCTGCGGGAACCGTTGGACCTGGGCCGCAGGGGAACGCCCGCGGAACGGGAACTGCGGGTGGACAGGATGTTGGCCCTGGTCGGGCTTGACCGTTCCTTCCTGAACCGCCGCGCCGCCGAGCTTTCGGGCGGCCAGAAGCAGCGGGTCTGCATCGCCCGCGCCCTGATGCCGGAGCCGGAACTGCTGGTTGCCGACGAGGCGGTCAGCTCCCTGGACGTCGTCTCAGGCGGCCGTATCCTGGACCTCCTCGCCGAGCTCCGCCGGAGCCTGGGCCTTGCCATCCTGTTCATCTCCCACGACCGGGCCGCGACCGAATATCTCTGCGACAGGATCGCCGTAATGCGGGACGGGGAGGTCGAGGTTCGGGGGTAGGGGATGCGGGAATCGGTATGGAACAAAGTCCGCCAAACCGTAACCCGGAATCGTTTAGGCATCGGTTATTTTGGTTTTGTTTTCCTCAAGTAACGAGAAAAACGTATCGACGTATTCGTACGTCAATTCATCTTCTTCAGCGTCCGCGGAAGCTTCCTCCCCCTCAAACCAATCCCAAAAGAGCGGTTGCCAGAACCAGGCCGGCCAGAAGCAGTATCCCCCGCGGATTGCGGACCTTGCCGCCGGTGCCGTCCCTGCCGGGTTCCGGACCGCGGGCGGCGCCGGCTTCCAGTTCCAGCAGCATCCGGTCGAGCCTTGCCGTCAGGCCGGCCTTGTCCGTCTTCCGCAGGGGACGGTTCGCCCGCATAAGTTCCAGGAGGCACAGGCTTCGGGCCAACAGCGACCCGAAGGTGCCGGGCAGGCGGAGGTCGGCCTTGACGCAGGCGCGGGAAAGCATCATAAGGCCGGAGAGTGTCAGGGCCCGGTCCAGGGAGGAGGTCAGGCTGCCGGAGGTTACGGTAAGGGGGCCGACGACGAACAGCACCTTGCCGTGCGGGACCAGCAGGCCGAAAACGACGACGCTGAGGATAAGTACCAGGGTTGCCGGGTAGTTGTTCCGCCGGCCCAGGAGGGGGACGCAGAGGCAGAAGAACAGGAACCGCAGGGCACGGACGGGCAGGCCGTGGCCGAAGAGGAAAAGCGCCGCCATGAGGATGCCGGCCACGAACAGCTCGTCGGCGTTGACCAGGGCGGAAAGCCCCCGGCCCTTCCTTCCGGGAAGGGCCTCGGCCGCCCGGGTTTCCGGGAGCGGCCGGGCGGGAACGGTCGGCAAGGTGGCGGAAGCGGGCAGGCCGGCAAGGTGCCCGGCGTACCAGCGGGAGTTCAGGCAGAAGTACCCGCAGAAAAGGCCCAGGGCGATGCCGGTGAGGAATCCCCCGGCGAGGAAGGGCGGGGCGAACAGCCGGGCCGCGTCGCCGAAGAGCAGTCCGTGGCCGGCGACCAGCAGTTGCCCGGCGTTGGACGCCATCGCCCCGGCGCAGCCCAGGCCCACGAATCCCGGCCTGAAGCGTTCCGGCAGCCGGGAAAGGCCGTACATCAGCAGGGCGGAACCGAAGCTGCCGACAAGGGAAAAGAGCAGGAGGAACGACAGGAAGGTCCCGCCGAGCAGCGACTGTCCCGCAACCTTAAGCAGCGTCAGGCGGAAGAAGTCGCCGGGGCCGAGGATGCGCAGGGCCAACAGCAGGGGAAGGTTCGCAAGTCCCAGCCTCATGAAGGGAAGCGGCCGGGGAACGAGGTACTCGATGGCGGAGAGGAAGAAACACAGGGCGCCCAGGAGGGCCACCGCGTCGGAACGGTCCCGGCCGGAGGACTCACCGGGCAACGATGTCCTCATCGCCGTTTTCCTCGGCCACGTACAGCATCACCCGGTTGGGAAGGCAGGCGACCCACCCGCCGGGTTTCCGGATTGCCCCCATCGTTATGCAGATACCGTCCGCACAGGGCGAGGACAGCACGTAGGCCCGGCCCCCCTCGATGCGGACCACCGTCTCCCCCAGCGGGCCGGAAAGCCGGACGGTCTCCTCGGCGTCCAGGGGAAAGGCCCATATCCCGCCGTCGGCCCTGATGTTCACCGTCGGTTTCCCGTTCCCCCCGGAGTACGAGGTAAAAAAAACGGCAAGGAGGACAAGGAAGGCGGGAACGACAACCATGAAATCGGCCCGACGAAGCGGGATATGCGGTTTTTTCATCGTAAAATCATAGATCCCGATCCGCGTACGGAGGCCGCAAAGCCGCGACGTGCGGATCGGGGCAACCGATCTAGACGCTGACCACGGACGTTACCTGCGGAATTTTCTTCTTCAGGTAGGTTTCTATCCCCAGCTTCACCGTCATCTGCGACATCGGGCAACCGCTGCACTTTCCCTGCAGCTTCACCGAAACGGTCCCGTCGTCGGAAACCGACACGAATTCGACGTCCCCGCCGTCCGCCTGCAAATTGGGGCGGACATCCTCAAGCGCGGTTCTTACCTGCTCTTCGAACATAGGTAGCCTCCTGCGATCAGGGTATCCCATCCGCCCGTCCTTTGCAAGGGTATCCGATCGTCCGATTTGTCTGCGGCAGGTCGGACCGTGAGTTTCGTACGACAACGGCGTATCGGGATGGGGCCTTCCTGACTCCGGACTTTTTACGGTCCGAAAAGCCCGTTATAATGGAAGGATGAAATCATCGGCCCCGTATTTCCTGCTCGCGCTTGCCCTGCTTTCCTGTTCCGGCCGAAAGGAAGGGCCGGAATCGGCGGTCCCTCCCGGAATTCCGCCGATTGCCGTGCTCCGGGCCGGGGAGTTCCCCCTCTGGTTCGTCCTGGAAGAGGACGGCCCGGTCCACCTTACCGACATCGGCGGGGCGGTGAACGCCGCCGCCCTGGTTCCCTGGCCCCATGCCCGGCACCTCCGGTTCCTCCTTGCGGGGGACGAGGGGCTTTCGATGGCGGTCAACCGATACGGCTTTCTCCGCCTTGCCCGGGAGGAACGGGGACTCGCCCTGTACGCCGTTCCCGCCGAGCCGTTCGCCCGGGCCTACACCGTGGGGGCCTTCCTCAGCCCCGGTGCGGACGGGGCTCCCTTCGCCCTCCTGTACCGGGACGACTGGTTCGCCGAACCGGAGCTTCCCCCGCCGGAGCCCCGTTTCTGGACCTTCGACCCGGATTCCGGCCTCGTCCTTCCCCTCCGGTTCCCGGCCTTCGATCCCTTCCCCGCCGACCGGGGCTGGGACGTTACCGAGCTTCATCTGAAGGGCGGGGCCTGGTATTTCAGGACCTTCGGGCCGGGCCCCGGCCGGCGGGACACGTTGTTCCTCAGGGCCGAAAGCCTTGACGGGGAGACCCGCCGCATCACGCCCGGCGAATTCCGGGCCGTCCTTTCAGGCGAATCCCCGGACGCCGCGGGCCCGCTCCTTTCCTGGCTCCTCAGGATACTGGCCGCCGAAACCGGGGCCGGCATGGCCGACCTCGTCCTGCCCGACTTCGGCGGGACCCGCCGTTTCGACCTCGGCGGGAACGGGCCGGGTCTTTACGCCTTCTCCCCGGGCGATTCCTTGCTGGCCCTCTTCCCGGACGGCCGCGCCCTGTACCTGGAACCGGACCTTCCGACGGTCCGGTTCGCCCTCCCGCCCCTGCCGGAAAACTTCGTCTATTCCGGAGTCGCGGCGGTTGCCGACACGGTTTTTGCCGCATGGGAGGAACGTATCGACTTCAATGTCGGGGCGGCCGGTTTTATGGTGATCAGGCCGGACCTGGGCGGGCTTGGGGGGGACTGACGGGGCAGGAGAGGCCCGGGCATTCCTGTCGAATCCGGGCCGCTGCCCGTCCGTTCCCGAAAACCCTTCACCCGACAGAATTGAAATAAAATCCTCGAAAACCAAAATAAGATCATTGCCTTCCGGTCCGCGGGGGGCTACATTATGATTATGATGGGGGAAGGTGCCCGGACGGCCGGACGCCCGCCCCCAATTCAAAAATATGCGAAGGAGAGCAACATGTCCCACATCAAGTCTCGTTGGAGAAACGCATCGATTTCGTTTATCGTTCTCGCCGTCGGCATCCTGACCGTCGCCGGCTGCCGCAATCCCTCCGGTGCGGACTACTTTCCGGTAGTCCCGGTAACCGTCACCGTCTCGGTCGCCGTCCCGGGACCGACCTTTCGGGGGGCGAACGTGGTTCTGAAGGCCGACGTCTCCAATGCCCCGTCCGGCTACGGCCTTGCCTGGAGCATAGGTTCCGGACACAAAACGGGCACCGAGGTGACCGGCGACGAAAAAGGCGCCGTGCTGGAGATTTCCGCCGACGAACCGGATGGGACCAAAATCACCGTCCGGGCCGAACTGGTCGGCAGTCCCAATCGTTTCGGTACTCTTACACTTACAATCAAAACAGCACCCTTTACCGTAGAAAGCGTGACGGTGGAACCTGTCGACGATTACGAGGCGACGGTCGCGCGGGGGCGGAACGCCGTCTTCCGGGCCGTCGTCCTCACCGATCCGCAGGATGACCCGGATGCGCGGGGGACCGTCATGTGGCAGATATCGGGCGGCATCCCGGGCGACGGCATCCTGGACCAGGACGACAACGAGGTCCTCCTGACCGTGTCGGACAAGGTCCCGAATGTGGAGCGGACCTTCATTCTCCGGGCCGTTTCCGACGATCCGGGCAGGGTTCGGGGCGAAGTTACCGTTACCGTTCCCGTTCCGGAGGTTACCGGCCTGACGATAGACCATGAGGGCCATGGGGACGAGGCATTTCCCGGGGGACATATCCAATTCCGGGCCGACGTCGCCGGGAACCACAACCCGCCGACCGAGGTAAACTGGCATCGCTCCGGCAACCGGAGTTCCGGCACGGAGATATCGGCAACGGGGCTCCTCACCATGGGGGCGGACGAACCGGCGGACAACGCCGTTTCCGTGTGGGCGGTCTCGGCCTTCGACGGCGACGTCAAATCCGACGAAATCGAAATCACCGTCCTGCCCCCGCCTTCCTTCGAAGTGGAAAGCGTGACGATAAACACCGTGCCGACCTCGGGTCTGCCGGTATCCCTGGACCGGGGCACCGGGCTGACGTTTTCCGCGACGCCTTCCTGGGTCGATCCGGGCCTTGCCCCGCTCCCGCCCTGGGAATTCAGGTGGGAGGTCGTCGGGGATGCCCATCCCCTCACCGGTTTCGATCCGGAACTC
>WQZW01000019.1 GCA_009780545.1 Treponema sp. | reverse complement strand
TCCGGCTCGATGAAGATGTGATGCCGCTCCCGCTCCGGAAACCGCACCACCTTGTCCTCGATGGAAGGGCAGTACCTGGCCCCAACTCCGGAGATCTTCCCCCCGTACATGGGCGAACGGTGGATGTTGGCCCGGATAATCTCGTGGGTGCGTTCGTTGGTGTAGGTTATCCAGCAGGGAAGTTGCGGCCGGCCGGGGATTCCGTCGGAGAAAAACGAGAACGGTTCCGGCTCCTCGCCTTCCTGCCGTTCCAGCCGGCCGTAGTCGATGGAATCCCCGGCGATCCGGGCCGGCGTTCCGGTCTTCAGCCTCCCGGCCGCAAAGCCCCGCCGCCTGAGCGCCGCTCCCAGCCCCAAAGCCGCCGGCTCGCCGAGCCTTCCTTCCGGAGCCTCATATTCCCCGATAAAGATCTTCCCTTCCATAAAGGTTCCGGCGGCAAGAATTACCGTCCGTGCGCTTATCCGGTGACCACGGGCGGTAAGCACCCCGCAAACCTCGGTTCCCTTCGCCGATTCCCCGATCAGCAGGTCCTGCACCGTGTCCATAAAGATTTCCAGCCCGGCCTGCGCCTCAAGAACCGCCCGCGCGATCGCCTGATACGCCCGCTTGTCGGCCTGCGCCCGGGGAGCCTGCACCGCCGGCCCCCGGGAACGGTTCAGCACCCGGTACTGGATCATCGACAGGTCGGTGATTCGGGCCATCTCGCCCCCGAGGGCGTCCACTTCCCGCACCAGGTTCCCCTTGGCAAGCCCCCCGACCGCCGGATTGCAGGACAGCGCCCCGATGCAGTCCGGGTTCTGCGTTACCAGCAAAACCCGAAACCCCAGCCTGGCCACCGCCAGCGAAGCCTCAATCCCCGCATGCCCCCCGCCGACAACAATGCAATCGTAGTCCATGCTTGCAGTATACGGCGAATTAGGTTCGGGAATCATGAGGCGGCCACCGAAAGCGCGCGCAGTGCGTGGATGAATAAGGCACCACGCCGAGAGCGCCAATTAAGGCGCCGCAGACCGAAAAGGCGCGAAGGCTTCAGCCTGAGCAGCGTGCGCCAGGCCGATTGGATTTAGGAGCTCTGCTACGAGTCCATCCTCCTTTGGAGGATGGACCATCCAACCACTCTCTCCCGTAAACCAAGGCGCGGAGATTTGCTTCGCAAATCTCCACAGTCCATCATCCACAGGATGATGGACCAACCGGTTCCGATCTCTTGACTGTAGGTGGAAAACATCCTAGAGTTAACTGTACTATGAAAACTGGCTTGGCTTTTCAGAAACGAATACATTCATAGGGGGAAACGGATGAAACTTGAGTTTACCGCCGACCTTGAAACCGGCGTGCCGAATATCGACGAGCAGCACAAGGAACTTATTAAGCGGATCAACGATGTCGTGGCCTTAGGTGGCGAGGCATCGAAGAAAGAGGACACCGACCGGCTGATCGGTTTTCTGGAGGAATACGTCCTGAAGCACTTCCGGGACGAGGAGCAACTACAGCGGAACAGCGGTTATCCCAAATATGAATGGCACAGGGGCCAGCACGAGGAGTACATCCGAAACCTTGCCAAACTTAAGGAGGAGTACGCCAAGAACGGCCCTTCCCTCAGCTTCACGATTGCCCTGAACAGCTCGGTCATAGAGTGGATCGTTCGGCATATTCGCTCGGTGGACAAGGAACTGGGAGCCCACATCAACGACAAAGGCTGATTCGTGCCCGGCCCGTCTCCGACAATTTTTTTTGCCAGGATGCGGGCTGGACTGGATTGGACGAAAAGTGTTGACGGGATTAACACTGCGGAACTTGAGGCCGGTTATTATCAAAGAGCCTGTTCATCCGTGCGGTAATGTCCGCCATGCGTTTCTTGGTTAAAGCTTCGTCATACGTATAGGTATTTCCTTCCCTGGTGATGACATCGCCTTCCTTGATTCCGGGCGGGAGCTCGCTCAGGCTTATTTCAAAATCCTCATCGATTTCCAGGCAGCAACAAACGGCAATCGGAGTAACATCACCTTCAATCCTGTCAACAACAAGCTTCATCCTCAAACCCTTCCTTAAAATTAATGAACCTTGACCAAGCGGCCGTCACTGGAGATCAGAACGGTGCCGTTTTCGTCGGTGCGGTAGACGGTGACTCCGGCGGTTTCGAGTCGTTGGATCACTTCCTTGTTGGGATGGCCGTAAGAATTGTGGGCGCCCACGCTGACCACGGCGATTTGGGGGGAAACGGCGTCGAGGAAATCCCGGGTGGTGCTGGTGATGCTGCCATGGTGCCCGACATGCAGGACCTGGGCGGAAAGGTCCAGGCCGCCGGCCAGCATCGCTTCCTCGGCCTCGCTTTCGGAATCGCCGGTAAAGAGGAAGCGGGTTCCGCCGTAGCCGATCATCACCGAAACCGAATGGTTGTTAAGGTTTTTGCTGTCCGTGCCGTTTGGGGAAAGTATGGTCAGCCGGACATCGCCGACATTGAGGACGGTTCCGGGAATTGGCTCCACGACCGGAATGTCGTGCCGCTCGATTGCCGAGATCATCCGCTCAAAGGTTGCCGATGTGTGCGCCACCCTGGGCATGATCACCGCCCCGATCTCAAACTCGTCAAGGACGTTGACAAGACCGGAGATATGGTCGGCATGGGGATGGGTTGCGATGACGTAGGCTATGCGCGAAATACCGGCTTCCTTCAGGTAGCGGACGAAGGCCGTCACCGTCCGCCGATCCCCGCCGTCGATGAGAATATTGCCACCGGGAGCCTGCACCAGGGTTGCGTCCCCCTGACCGATGTCGATGTAATGCACGAGGAGGCCGTCCCCGGAGTATGCCACCGGTTCGGCGAAATCCGTCGATACGGTTTGCGGTTCGGCCCGTACCGGAGGCTCGGCAGCCAGTTCCGGCACAAAGCGGTACCAGGCCGCAATCAAAGCCGCCAGAATCACCACGGTGGGGAATCCGCTCTTTCGGGTTCTTCTCGTTCTTGCCATATCTTCCATTATAGGTGGGTTTTGTGGAGAATTCCAACATAAGCAAGCGGAACTGTATTAATGCTAGGAAAATAGCCGGAAATCTGCTTGCGGCAGATCGAATCGACCTCCTGAATCCAGGTTGCCGAACGCTACTTGGATCACCCCGTTATCACTTTTTTGTTCTGCCATTTCCCGCCTCGCCACCTTGTGTAGTAGAAAATCCCCCTGATGGCGAAATCCGTGCCCATCGCAATCCATACTCCTATCGGGCCGATCTCGAAAACGTAGACGAAAAGGTAGGCGGCGCTGACCCGGGCGATCCACATGGACAGCACGGCGACGTACATCACGTAACGGGCATCGCCCGCGGCGCGGAGGGCGTTGGGCATGGCGAAGCTCATTACCCAACCGAAGGCCATCGAGATGCAGTGGACCCGAAGGTAGGCCCTCGCGAACTCGTGGGCTTCCGGGCTGAGGCCGAAAATGCCGATCAGCGCGTCCATGAAGATGTAGGTTAGGACGCTGATGGTGAAAATGAAGAAAAAGGCCAGCTTGAGGATCTTGGAAGCCTGCTTTTTGGCCAAGGCATAGTCGCCGGCACCGATGCACTGCCCGACCACGATGGTCAGCGTTGCCCCGAAGGCGATTCCGGGAACGAACGAAAACGAATTGATTACGCTGGCAACGGCATTGGCCGCCATTGCCGCGGTCCCGAAAAGAACGAACAGCCGCTGGGTAAGAATCCTGCCGACCATGAACATCGAACCTTCCAGGGCACTGGGAATGCCGATATTGCAGATGTTCCGTATCATCGGCACGGCAAGGCGGACGTTCAGGAGACCGGCAAGCGAGACCGGGCTTTCCTGGTTTCGGTACAGCAGGGACAGGGAAAGCAGGGCTCCGGTCATTCGGCTGATCAGGGTGGAAAGGCCGGCACCGAAGACGCCCAGTTTGAGGAAATAGATGAGGAAGACGTTCAGACCCACCTTAAGGATATTGACAAAAATCGAGATGCGCATGGGGACGAAGCTGTTGCCGGTGGCGCGGAACAGGGCCGAACCTGCGGTGTGCATCGACAGGAACGGGTACGACAGGCCGGCAAGGAGGAAGTAGATCGCCGCGGCTCCCATCACGTCGTCCTCGATCCTGCCGTACAGAAGGGTGATCAGCGGACGGCGGAAAATTACGGCGGTTAGGGAAACCAGAAGCGAGACGGCAAGGGCCGTGTAGACCAACTGCTTGGCGGCGACTCTGGAATTCGCCGTATCCCGCCGGCCCATGTACTGGCTGACCACGATGCCGCCGCCGGTGGAAAGTGCGGTAAAGGCGATGATGAGGAGATTGCTGATATTGTCGACGATGTTGACACCGGAAACGGCGAACTCCCCGACATGGCTCACCATCACCGTGTCGGCGGCCCCCATGGCGACCATCAGCATCTGTTCTATCATCAGGGGCCAAAGCAGGCTGAAGATGGCCTTGTTGTTCCAGCGTTCGGATATCGGAGGTTCTTCCTTCACCTGTCTTTTTGTCCTGCCTTGCTCTTTCGGTTTGCCGGTGGATTCCGGAGGCGTATCCCTCCGTTTGCATCATCTTACAACATGGAATATTTTTTTACCACACCGGACAACGGTATGACGAACCAGGTGCCGAGACAACTGTAACAAGGCAGATGCTACTACATCAAGCAAGGATGCGAAGGCCGACTCGCCTGTCCGTGGGTCGAACCGCTCCCCGTATCAAATTTGCCTCTGGCAGATTGGGTCGGCTTGTGGTATCCTGTAGTATGAAAGCCAAGAATAAGGACCAGAAAGCCTCGCCTGTACAGGGCGAGATGCTTATTACCTGGTCGGCCAGGTACGATACCGGCATTGGCATCATCGATTCGCAGCACAGGGAATTCGTTAACCTGATCAACAAACTGTACAGTGCCTGCCTCCATGGCAGAGACGGCATCCAGGCCGGCTTCAAGGAAGCAATGAGCGGCGTGGTTCAATACGTGCATTTCCACTTCGATGCGGAGATGGAAATTCTTGAAAAGGCCGGCTATCCCCATGCCTCCGAGCACAAGAAGGAACATGAACGGCTGATAAAGGAAATTCTCGGTGTCCTTCATGGGTACGAAAACGGTGTTCCATTCGTTCCCAATAAGTTCGCGCGTGTTTTGAAGGATTGGGTGCTCACCCACATCGCTTTTCAGGACAAAGATGTCGGTGAATACCTGGCTATACAGAAAAAACTGGAAAGCCCGAAGGAACCGCCGGCCTAGAACCCGAACTCAAAGCACTTCTGCGGGGTTGCCGAATAGCCTTCGAGGATGTCCAGGATGCGTTCCATACCGTCCTCGGGGAGTTTGCCGACCGGGGTCGGGACTCGGCGACAGGGGAAGACGGTGCCATCCGGCATGAGCGCCATGGATTCCCGGCCGAGGCAGCAGGGAGCGGCCATCACTTCGCCGTCGGCAACCCAGAAGGCCTTGAACGGCAGAAGATCGTCGGCGGAAACGTCGGCGACCCGGCCGATAGCGGAAAGCACTTCGCGCCATTGCTCGGCTTCCAGCACCGAGGCGGCCATTTCTTCCGCGCCGCGGCCGAGTGGAACGAAGCGTTCGAACATCACGCCTGCGGTTCCCAGTTTGGCGGCCAGGGAACACAGGCCCTCGACCGAACGGTAATTATGCTTGCCCAGCGTGGTCATGATGATCACCCGAAGCCCGGCCCCGACAAGTTCCCCGATGTTGTCAATGACCATGCGGTGATGTCCCCGGCCACGGATCGCATCGTTGATCGGCCCGTCCTCTGATTCCAGGGAAACCTTGACGTAGGAAAGCTTGGGCAGCGACTTCAGCCCCTCGACGAGCCTCCGGTCAAGGCCCTTGCTGCTGGTGATGAGGTTCAGCTCGCCGAGCTTGTCGAAGCCGCCGAGGTACGCCATCAGTTGGAAAACCCCGCGGCCGTAGCTGTCAGGATCGCTTTCCTTGTATCGGTACAGCAGCGGCTCGCCCCCGGTGATGTTGATCGTAACCGGCCCCCGGACCGCCTCCATTATTCGGTCGGCAATCCCCTTGAGCCCGTCCAATTCCGGATCGGCGATGTTTCCCCAATCCGACTGGTAGCAATGTTTGCACTTGGCCCCGCAACGCCAGGTAATGTGCCACTGGAAGCCGAACTCCCCCAAGGCCAACGTATTTTCCGCCATAATCGATCTTAGCAAAGATTAGTTCCTTCGTCAGTGAATCGCGAGCAAGGCGCGGAACTTTTCGGCAGGGAAAAACTTTGTGGTAATCATTTGCTTGATATGATATACAAGGCGCGGGAACCCGATATTGATGAAGAAAGATGCGTTTCCCTGATTTTTTCCCTCCGACCAAGTACAATCACTCATGGTCCAAGTTTCGCTTCCGGGGAAAGTTTACCAATGCGTTCCGGGATTTGAAAGTCATCTCCAGGCCGAACTGCGGAGGGCCGGGGTCGGGTTTTCCGCCATGGGAAGGCTGCTCTACGTGCCGGAGCCGGGCCCGGAGCCGGTTTTCTGGCATCTGAACTCCTGGCTGCGGCCTTTTCGGTTGGAGTTTGGCTCCATAGGCGATGCGGCAACGGCCTTGCGGGGGATTCAGCGAAACTGGGCGGCCGTTTTGGACGGCTGCTTCAGGCGGGGAACGCTGATCGCCTCGAAACTACCGCCGATCGGGGGCAAGCCGCGGCCTTTTCCCTGGCTGCCCGGCACTTCGCCGATGGGTGCCTGGACACTTTTGGACGAACATACGCTGGTGGCAAGTCCCGCCTGCTCGAGTCCGTTTCCGGCCGGAGTCGTCGAGTTCGTGCAGGACAGGGAAGGACCGCCGAGCCGCGCCTACCTCAAGCTTTGGGAGGCACTGGTCAGACTGGGACAGTGGCCGAAGGCCGGGGAAAGCTGTCTGGATGCCGGATCCAGCCCCGGCGGCTGGACATGGGCATTGGCCGGCCTGGGCGCAAAGGTCCTGTCCGTGGACCGTTCCCCGCTGGACCCGGCAATCGCCGGCCTACCGGAAGTAACATTCGCTCGCAGGGATGCCTTTTCGCTGTTGCCGGAGGAAGTCGGCCGGCTGGACTGGCTGTTCTGCGACGTGGCCTGCTACCCGCCCAAGCTATACCGGTGGATACTGAAGTGGCTGGAATCCGGCCTGTGCCGCCGGTTCGTCTGCACGGTAAAGATGCAGGGCAGCGGACCGGAAAGCCTGGACTTCGAAACCCCGAAGCTCCTGGCCGGCATTCCGGGAAGCAGCCTGGTCCATCTTTGGCACAACAAGCACGAGCTTACCTGGATGTACCCAGCCGACTAATCCTTCAACCGGTAATTCCCCTTGCCGCAGACTGGGCAGTCCAGGTTTTTTGACAAATATTTTCACATCCATTACGCAAACAATTCCTTTGACTCCCCAAAATTCCCGGGCTATGATTCCCTAAATTGCCGATGTGGCTGATACGGTCAAAGGAGAAAATGTCATGAATAAAATAAGCGTTTTGCTGACGTGCGGAGCTGGAGCGTCCTCGGGATTTATGGCGGCAAATCTGCGAAAGGCCGCAAAAAATCGGGGCGTCGAACTTGACGCAAAGGCGCGAAGCGAGTCGGAAATCGAAACCTACGCACCGGAAGTTGACTGCGTGATGATAGGGCCGCACCTTGCCTACCTTGTCGACGAACTGAAAAACAGGATCGGCGCGGACGGGCCGAAGATTTTGTTGATGGACAAAAGCTATTACTCAACCCTGGACGGGGATGAAGCTCTTGACAATCTGCTCGACTGTCTTGGAAAGGAGGAATAAATGCAGGCAATCATCAACTGGCTGGAAGTCAGCCTTGCCCCGAATATGAACAAAATAAACAACAACATTTGGGTGCAGACGCTCAAAGATTCAATGATGCAGATACTGCCGATGATTTTCGTAGGATCGCTTGTAACTATGCTGGCGATCCTGCAGGATTTCTTCCCGGCCATTCCGAACCTGTGGACTATGGTAAGCTACTCATTCGGCATCGTCGGTTTGTTTGTGGCTTTCCTTATACCTTTCAACTACATGGAACGCAGAAAACTTCACCACCTGCGCCTTGTCGCGGGAATGGCCGCCGCCGGAATGTACCTTATGAGTTCCTATCTTCACGAGCCAGAAAAGTTTGCTTTTGAAAGCCTCGGTGCCGGCGGCATTTTTGTTGCCATCATTGTCGGTATTTTTTCGGGAACCGTTGTCGGCCTTTTCGGGAAATTTTCGTTCTTCAAAGAAGATTCCTCAATTCCCGAATTTGTCAGGGCATGGTTTGACAACATGATTCCCGTTACCCTGTGCATTGGAGTCGCATGGTTTCTCATCGAGATTCTGTCTTTGGACATATACTCGCTGATCAACGCCGCGCTTTCCCCGCTCACGTTTTTCTCGGAAAGCATCGTCGGCTTCACGCTCCTGTATTTCCTTATGTGCTTTCTCTACACGATGGGAATAAGCACATGGATGATATATTCCTTAACAGGTCCGATCATGCTCGCCAACATAACGGAAAATGCGGCCAACATTGCGGCGGGACTTTCCCCTACAAAGATTATGACATCCGAGGTTATATACAGCGGATGGATAGCCATCGGCGGAGCGGGAGGAACCATGCTTTTATGTCTCATGCTGGTATTTCTTGCAAAATCCAGACGCTTAAAAGCCATTGGCAAGGCATCCATTTTTCCAAGTATTCTTAACATCAACGAGCCGATTGTCTTCGGTACCGTTGTATGGAATCCGATCCTGATGATCCCGATGTGGATTCACGGCATTGTCGCTCCCGTTATCACGTTTTTGTGGCTGAAGGGCGGGCTTGCGAATATCCCGAGCGGAGTATTTGCTTTTTGGTATTTCCCGTTTCCGGCCTCGACGTGGATTGTAAGCCGAAGCCTTGGCGGACTTGTCCTTGTGGCAATACTGCTTGCGGTGAATTTCCTCATCTATTATCCGTTCTTCAAGCTGTACGACAGACAGCAGGTTGCTGCGGAGGCGGAAAAGGCGGCGAAGAAAGCCGCCGCGAACTGAAAGGGGACGAACGATGGGCGAGGAGAATCAGGGATTGGATCAGGGGATGGTCGATGCCGCGATGGGCATTATAATGAATGCGGGAGACGCGCGTCTTGAAATCGCCAAGTGCTTTGCGGCCATCGCCGAGGGGGATTTCATGCGGTGCGAACCCCTGCTCGCCGAGGCGAAGCGGCTGCTGGCCAAAGCTCACGGTTTGCAGACCGACATCATACAGGACGAGGTTGACGGCGTTCTCCACCAGCATCCGCTTCTGTTCATACACGCCCAGGACACGCTGATGTCCGTCAACAGCGAGATGAACATCTGCCGCCAAATGCTGGAGATTTGCAAAAACTACGAAACCAGACTGGCGGCTCTGGAAAAAAGAGGCTGATATGGAAACGAAAAGCGTGCCGAGCGGATTTCCGAAAGACTTTCTCTGGGGCGGGGCAATCGCCGCAAACCAGGCGGAAGGCGCGTGGCGCGAAGGTGGCAAGGGAATTTCCATAGCCGACATAACCTACCTTCAGGAAAACCTTCCGCTGAACAAACGCTACAATCCCGAGCTTACCTCCGCCGACATTCAGGCTTTGCTGAACGATACCGACCTCGTGTTCCCGAAACGGCACGGCATCGATTTTTACCACACTTACAAGGACGACCTCAAGCTGTTAGCAGGAACCGGAATGAATTCGTTCAGAACGTCCATCGCATGGACGAGAATCTTTCCCTCAGGCGAGGAGGAAACTCCCAACGAGGAAGGGTTGAAATTTTACGACAATCTTATTGACGAGATTCTCAAAAATGGAATGATTCCGCTGATAACAATTTCGCACTACGAGTCGCCGGTGAATTTGTCGGTCAAATATCGTGGATGGCATTCCAGAGAGATGATAGGGTTTTACCTGAAATTTGCAAAAACCGTTATGGAACGGTACAAGGACAAAGTGCGGGACTGGATTCTGCTTTGCCAGATGAATCTCATCACTTTCGAGGCGTTCAACAATTTGGCGATTCCGATGGACAAGGTTGGCAATCCGACCGAGGCAAAATACCAGGCGTTGCATCATCAGTTTGTCGCCTGTGCCGAAGCGTACCGCATCGGCAAGAAGATAAATCCCGACTTCAGGCTTGGAATGATGATCTACGACGACGTGTCCTATCCGGCAAGCACGGTTCCGGAAGACGTGCTTGCCAACTACCGCAGATGCCAGCGTCAAAGCTACGTCGTTCCCGATGTCCTGTTGCGTGGGCGTTATCCCAGTTATATGCTCAGGTACTATCGTGATAATGGTTTTGACATAAAAATGGAAGCTGGGGATTTGGAGACGATCCGAGACAACACGCTGGACTATTTATCGTTTTCCTATTACTACACAGCGGTGGCGGACGGCGAAAGTATTAAGGACAATGACGGCTGGCGGAGAAATCCATCAATCAAGCAGAGCGAATGGGGCTGGGGCATCGATCCGGTGGGACTTCGTACCAAGTTGAATTTTTATTGGGATCGCTATCAAAAACCGATTTCAGTTTCCGAGAACGGAATCGGTGCGTTCGATGTCGTGGAGGAAGACGGCTCAATTCACGATCCTTACCGCATCGCATATCTTAAAGCCCACATAGAACAGTTGCGGGAGGCAATCATCGACGGCGTTGACGTATTCGGCTACTATCCTTGGGGGCCTATCGACATCGTGTCCTGCTCCTCCTGCGAGATGAGCAAACGCTACGGCTTCATCCACGTGGACATAGACGATCACGGCAAAGGAACCGGCAAACGTCGGCTTAAAGACAGCTACCATTGGTACAGACGCGTAACAGAGTCGAACGGCGAAGTACTGGACTGAAGCCGGGGGAGGGGATATTCCGTTACTTGGCAAACACCTGAATTTGTTAAGGAAACTTCCATCCGACGGCTCGGCGGTTACCGCCAGGGAAATTGCCGCGCGGATTGGAGTTTCCGTAAGAAGCGTCGTTAGCTATGTCGGCGAGATAGTCCGTGAATATCCGGAACTCGTAAAGTCGTCGGAGAAGGGATACACGCTGGACGCTTCGCGGTTTCGTGAAATCGAGGCGGCCGTAGCCCCGCTGCCGGACAGCTCCGAAAAGCGCGCGCTTTACATGATCCGCCGAATTTTGGGAAGCGAAAACAGGCCGTTCAGCATAGAGGATTTTCAGGACGAGCTTTTTGTCGGGGACTCGACTCTCAGAAAGGACATTCCCGTTATGCGGCGGAAGCTGGGCGAATTTGACCTGTCCGTCGGGCAGCGTGGCGGAAAGTTCGTCATCTCCGGCAGCGAGCCGGGCAAAAGAAGAATGCTTGCCGAGATCATGCTTGCCGAATTCAATGACAATATCCTTAGCATGTCCGCCATAGCCAGGGCTTTTCCCGACTATGACGCGGCGCACCTGAAGGAAACGCTTTCGCAAATATGCAACGAGCGCAGATATTTTATCAACGAATATTCGCTGATGAATCTCGTGCTTGATCTGTTCATCAGCATCGACCGAATTAAAGGCAACCATCCGGTACCTCCGCCGAAAAAAGCGTATCGCTTTGGAAACGGAGAGCAAGAGATGGCGCGGGCAATCATCGAAAGGCTGGAAGCGCTTTACGATGTTAAATTCAATCGACCGGAAACCGACGAGCTTTTGCTTCTGCTTTTCAGTCGCCTGACGAAAGTGGACTACAGCACGCTGACGCTGGAAAACATCGGGGAAACCGTCGACGCCGAAACGCTGCGGATTGTCGAGCTTGTAAAGAGCGAACTGGACGTGCCGGGCTTTATGGATTTCGGGAACGCCGAGCTGATGCTGTACTTCACGCTGCACCTCGACAATATGCTGTGGCGGCTTGAAAGAAACTATGCGACGAAAAATCCCCTGACCGAACAGATAAAAACCGGATGCGCCTT
>WQZW01000018.1 GCA_009780545.1 Treponema sp. | reverse complement strand
TTGTCTATCCAGCTTTCGTTCATGGCCGCTCCTTCAGGTCGTACTCCAGGGTTTCGGCCGCCACCGCCCCGAGGGGGCGGAACTCCAGCCGGAACCTTCCCTGTCCGACGCTCCGGGCGCGGACGCTCAGGGGATCGACCCTGGGATCGTCCTCGGCGACCCGCTCCAGTTCGGCGACCGCCGCGCCCGCTTCGATGCCGGAATCGTTGAGCATCAGGGGCATCGAGCTTCCGGCATCCCTGTCCCAGGCCAGCCTTCCGGGGGCGGTCTTCAGCGTCCGGGCTATGTCCTGGGCGACGCAGGCAGGTCCGGAAACCGTCTCCACGTCCCCGTCCGGGGTGAAGACTATGTCGTCGTCCGTCAGTTTGAGGTCCGTCCCGTAATCCACCGTCACGACACCTTCCCTTTGCCCGTGCCCGTCACCGCTCCGGAACCCGTCACCGGTACCCCGGCCGCCACTCCCGTCACCACCGACGAGCCGGTGACGCTCGTGGTCACTTCCGCATACTTGGTTATATGATCCACCAAACGCGAGGCGATGGACTCGGCCATCATCTCGGCGTACTTGTCCGGCGATATGCCGGAATCCTTTTCGCATTCCCGGTTTATGCGGATAAAATCGCCTTTCAAGTCCGATTCAAGGGACTTCGCGTTCATCGCCATCCCGTCTTCCCCCTCACTTCAGCAACTCCCCGATGTCTTTTTGAATCCCCAGCATTTCCTGTATCCAGTCCGGGCTCCCGAAGTGCTGCGGCGGGGCACCCTTGGTCTGTATCTTCGCCGCGACCTCGCATATTCTGTCGAGCACCTTCCTCAGGCTCTGCTTTTGCGTCTCGAACATGAACAGGGAATCCACGTCGATGCCGAACTTGGTCCCCCCGCCGTCCGTGACCACAAACTGGCCCTTCCCGAACTCGCCGGCCTCGTACTCGTCGGCCCAGATGCCGGAGATGTAGGGAAAGGCCGGGTTCCAGCCGATGAACTCCACGACCACCACCTGGCCCGCAGGCGGGACGGCGTAGATGCCCTTGCCGCCCCGTCCGGCCCAGATCGGGCTGATCGGGACCTCGGCGATCTCGCGGCCGGTCTCCTCCAGCGTGCCGGCGGTCAGCACCGACACGTCGCAGGAATAGCGGTTCTTGCCCGGCCCCTCGTGGGCCCTGGTCACCCGGGCCAGCGCGGGGGCGGCGCGGTTCGGCAGCATCGCCTCCAGCAGGTTGGCGAGGACGTTTTCCGGCAGCATCATCCCTCCTCCGAAAGCCAAAGCCGGAGCCCGGAGCGGGAACCGGAGAGGCGGAGCTCGGTCCTCCGCACCCAAAACCCGGTGCCGTCCACGGTAACGGGCATGGAGTGCCGTATCGGGAGGGGCAGGACCTCGATCCGGTCCTCGCCCCGGGCGACGATGTCCCTGCGGGTACGGAATTCGTAGGTTCCGCCCTCGTGCCGGCCGGTGTCCCCGCAGGTGCCGAACCGGAAGGTGTCGGCCTCGTCGAAAAAGAAGCGGAGGCCGCGGTGGCCATGCTCCTCAAGCGTCTTGACCAGCAGCTCGATCAGGCGGTCGGCGGGGACCGTGCCGGTGGAGAACCTCGCCACCTCCACGGCCGGGCAGGTAATTGCCCTGGCCCCGATCCCGGCGGCATCCAGGGCGTCGCCGAGGATCGCCTCCGCCGTCTCCTTGCGGTAGGCGGCGGTCACGGCGGTCCGGCAGAGCTTCGCATGGCCGTCGGCAAGCCGGAGGAACCGCAGGCCTCCGGTTACCGCCGCCGAAAGGACCTCCCCGGTAAAGAGGAGGCTCCGCCCGTTTTCGCCCGAAAGATGCACGGTCACCGGATCGCCCTTCCCCCCGACTTCCGCATCCCGGGGGAACTCCAGCGAGGCGACGGCCGTCCGGTACTCCCGGTCGGTGACGAGCCGGAAGACGGAGGGCCTCGCCTCCGGAACGGAACCGGCGACGGAAACCTCCAGGACCGGCCGCAGCATCCGCTCACCCATATCTGGCCTCCAGGGTTCCCAGTCCGCGCCTTTGCCCGTCGGAAATCGGCGGGGAGGGGGAAGGCGAGGGTGCGGCCGCCATTGCCCCCGATTCCGCCGCCTGCCGTTCCTGCACGACGCCGGCGGAACTGTCGTACTCGACGAATTCCAGCGTGGCGGTAATCTTCCGCCCGGTCCTGCTCTCCGCCGTTTCCAGCGACTTGAACAGCATCTTGCGGGTTCCCCAGGCGGCGATCATCGGGTGGCCGAGGGTGTAGGTTTCCGGCTTGCCGCCGCCGCCGACCTTGCGGAAGGCCCCCGCCAGCCGCTTCAGCGCGTCCCACCTGGTCAGGCCCCCGCCGGGATCGTCCAGGAGGATCAGCGAGACGGAGACCGCCGCGTCGTTCCATCCCTGCACGACCTTGACCTTGCCGGAGCGTCCCTGTATCCCCACCTCGTCGATCAAAAGCGAGCCGTCGATCCTCACCCGGTCCACGATGCCCGGCAGGGTCTCCGGGGGCGAGCCTATCCTGAGGATTCCGGCGTCGTCGTCTATGGCGAGCATCATGCCGGGGCCCCCTGCGGACGGGCGGCGAACTGCATGAGTTGCCGGACGAAATCGAGGGCCGTCTCGCAGTCCTCGGCCTGGAGGTACAGGTTTTCGATGTGGACCGTCTGCGCTCCGGAGGCGGCGGCCGGGGTTCCGGAATCGCCCGGGGCGAACGCCGGGACGTCGCCGGCCGGCATCGCCGCGCCGAAGACCAGTTCGGCCTTTTCCCGCAGGTCGCCTGAATCCATGCCGGAGGCGAAGGTCTCCGTCAGGGCCCGGCCGGATGCGGTCAGGGTGGAAAGCGGCCCCTCCGGAGCGTCCGAGTGGGGCATCTGGTTTCCCACGCCCTGAAGGGAGGTGCCGAAAGCCGCTCCGGGAGCGCCGGCGTTGCTTTCGATTCCTCCGGCGAAGGCGTCGTTCAGGGCGGCGCCTGAGTCCTTGGCCCCGCCGAAAATCCCCTTGAAAAATCCGCCGACCTTCTCGAACACGCCGCCGACCACGTCCCCGACCGCCTTGAACGGGGCTATGAGTGCGGCCACCTTTTCGCCCACCCAGTCGATGAATCCGAGTATCGTCTCCTTCGGGTCGTTCCAGAGGTTGACGAAAAACTCCTTGATCGCATCCCAGTGTTTTATGATCAGCATGGGAAGTCCTATGAACGGCATAAAAAACGAAACCGCGACCAGAATCCAGTCGGACGCGCCGAAGATGATTCCCTTGATCCAGTCCCACGCGGCGGAGAAAAAGCCTTTGACCTTTTCCCACATCCCGGCGAAGAACGGCCCGACGACGTCCCAGTTTTTGATCAGCAGGTAAACGCCGGCGGCCAGAAGCGCGACCCCGGCGATTATTGCGAGGATCGGCCACGTCGCCGCCAGCGTCGCGGGTACGCTCGCCCACATCGAGGATATGTAGCCGCCGATACTCGGAAGCGCGCCGATTATGGACCTGCCCATCCCGGCCAGGCCGGAGCCGGCGACCCGGAGCGGGGTGGCGATCATCCTGACGCTCGCCCCGGCCAGCCCCATGCCGTGCTTGAACATCTTGGCGATGCCGCCGGCATTGGAGATGTTGGCCGCCAGGGTGGTCATCTGCGTGGCGGCGGTCATGGCCCCCGATCCCGCGTCCAGGACCCCCTTGACCAGCATCCCGGTCCCGGCGGCCACCTTGGAAAGGGCCCCGCCGAGCGGGCTGGTCATGATCGGGCTTACCACGTTGGACAGAAAACCGAATTTCATGTCCACGAAAAAGCCCTTGATCCCGTTGATGTCCTGCCCGATCTGGGCCTGGAGCGAGGCGGAGGCGGCATCCAGCCGGGCCATCTTCATCTCGATGGATTCCAGTTGCACGCCCCGGGCCGCCTCGCTCACGCCGAGCATGCCGTCGCCGAAGGACGTGGCGAAATCCACGTAGGCATCCTCGGTCAGGGCCAGGGCGACCGTCGCCGCGTCCAGCGAGCCTATCATGTCGGAGAAGGCCGCGTCGTCGCCCACCGCATCCCGCAGCATCGCCAGGGAGTCGGCCAGCCCGTATTCGGCGAGCATCGCCTGCCCGGACTCGAAACCCAGGGAGTTGTACAGTTTCGCGAGGTCCTCGCTTGGGCTTGCAAGGGTCGTTATGATGCCTTTCAACTGCTTTTGGACCTGCCCGGCGCTCAGGCCTTTGTTGGTCGCATACGCAAAGGATGCCCCCAGCTCGTCCAGCCCGATGCCGGCGTTCGCCGCCAAAGCCGAGATGTTGCCGATGGCCCCGGCGAACTCGTCCATCGAGCCCACGCCCATCAGGGCGGTCTGCGTGAGGATGTCGGCGGCAAGCCCGGCATTGTCGGCCGAGAGGTTCCAGGCGTTCATCACGTTGACCAGGGCCCCGGTTGCGGAGGCCAGGTCGCTCTGGTTGGCCTCGGAGAGCAGGACGGCGGCGTTCATAACCGCCATGTGCTTGGACGCGTCGGCCACGCCGGAGGCCACGTCCGCAAATGCGCTCGCCACGGCCTGCGGCCCGCCGACCGCCCGTCCGCCGATGGCCAGCAGTTCCCGCCGGGTGGTTTCCATTTCCTGGTTGGTCGCCCCGAGGCTGATCTGGATGTTGCGGAAGCTGGAATCCATGCTGCCGGCGATGCGGGAGGGCCGGTCCGTCGCGTCGGACAGGGCCTTCCGCATCAGATCGGTCATGGTGTTCATCATCTCCATGTCGGCGACAAGCCGGTTCATGGACTGGTTGGCCCCGATGTCGTCCAGGGCCCCCTTCATCCCGGCCAGGCTGTCCTTGGCGTCGGAAAAGCCGGCGGAGAACGAGTCCTTGAACGCAAGAGTTATCGAACTGACGAAATTCACCTGCCGCCTCCCAGCGCCCTCACGATGGCCTCGCACATCATGCCGACCTCGAACTCCCTGACCACCCGGGCCTCCTCGTACTTTTCCATGAGCGAGTCGATTCCCAGGCCCGACACGTCCTCGCCGAGGAACCGCCTGACGAACAGGCGGATCCTGGCGGGGTCCGTTACAGCTTTTTCTTCCGCACCGAGACGTTCGCCCCGAAGAAAGGGACGACGGCCTCGTCCATGAACTTGCCGAACGCCGCCGGGAACTCCCGTATCCGCTCGACCACCGGCCCCGCCTCCGGATGCACGATCAGCGAGGCGAGCAGGTTGAGGTTCGCCGTGATCGGGTTCTTCTGCGACGTTTTCGCATGGCTTTCGATGTCCGCCGTGGTCGGCCGCCGCCAAACGAACTCGACCGAATGCTGCCGGTCGTCCGCGTCCTGGAAGGCGATCTCGCCCTCGAATATGCCCTCGGGCCACCTGGCCTTCAGCTCGTCGATCTTTGCCTTGTTCGTTTCCATGTTTTTCTCCTTCGTTTATACGCCCGGCACGTATGCCGGCCTGCCGTTGGTAACCAGCGGCATCGTCAGGCTTCCCTTCAGGGGAATCTTCAGGTTCTTGTCGCCCTTGCTCGCGGAAAAGTCCCGCTCGGTGAAGTGCACCATCAGCGTGTCGGTGACCGGAGCCTGGCCGACATGCCCGTAGCTGACCACGATGGGTACCGGCGGCATGTTGTAGAAGCCTCCGCTGGAGGCGGCGAACGCGTCCAGCATGTCGAACTCCGCCCGTCCCAGCTCGATCTCGCACTCGCCGGAATACTCGCCCCGCCCGATGCCGAGGGGGATGCCGTTCGAGCCGGTGATCACCTCGTCGTCCTTCTTGTCCTTGTAGCTCACCTTCTCGAAGGTGATGCTCAGGCCCGAGGGGAGCATCAGCTTGATGCTCTCGAAGTCGTATATCACCCCGTTTATCATGCGTTTCCTCCCATCGCCGGGTTTTTGTAGGCGATCTCGTTCTCGATGTACGACATCTTGCCCAGCGGCACGATGCGCACCTTGGTCCTGATCGTCTTGTCCGCCAGGATGTTCTGGCCCGGCGGGACGGCGACGTACCCGTCGGAAATCTCCCTGTTCGTCTTCATCAGTTCCAGCGGGGACCGGCTACGGGCGACGAACATCTCGATGCCCTCGGGTGATCCGTCCGCGCCGACCGTCACCGTGTCGTTGACGCAGGGAAGCTGGGCGGCGTACACGTTGCGGCACGCCTTGTCCATAACCCGCCGGCGCTCGACCAGGTCGTAGTCGCTGCCCTCCTCGCTCATCATCTGCCCGCTCGTGACGTAGATGCCCTTCAGCCCGACGTACTTCCGGGCCGTGACGTAGCCGGAGTTTTTCAGGTTCTCGATATGCCCGTCGTTCAGCCCTTCCGGAAGGAGCGATGTCGCGGCGGCCATCCCGCCGAACTTCACCGCGTCCGGGCCGTCCTGGACCTTGCGTGCGGCCAGGGTCCCGCAGTAGATTCCGATCATCCCCCTGGGCTCGACCGAGCCGTTGGCGTCGGCCTCCCGTACCCAGCCGGCGCAGACCTGGAGGCGGGTCGAGGAGACCGTGCCCCGCTCCCCGCCGCAGAGGGCGGAGGCCCACGTGTCGGCGTTTTCCCCGTCCTTGAGGTAGCGGCCCTGGGCCACGAAGAACAGGTACTGGTACTTGGCTTCGGCCAGGGCCGCCTTTGCAGCAAGGGCGGCCCAGAGCGGGGCGGACGAGGTGCCGGCAACCGCTATGAACTCTATGGAGAGCTTTGCGTCCAGGATTTCGTCCACGGCGGCCAGCACCTCGCCGTTGGTGGCCGAAGGTTCCGTGGCCGTGAAGCCGAACGAATCCCCCTCGGCGAATCCGGTCCCCGGCTCGAACCGCAGGGTCAGGCCGGTTCCGGGCATCTCGTGCCTGCCGTCCTCGGGGACCGTGATCGGCCTGCCGGCCAGCCCGTCCACCGTGGTACGGAAGACTGCCGTGTTCAGCCCTCCGGCAGTCTCGATGGCCACGGTCACCTTGTATTCGTTGCGTGGTTTGCCGGTCACGGCCAGCTTCCCGGCCCCCGTGTTGCCTGCCGCCGGAACGACCTCGGACACCTTCCCGGCGACCGTTCCCTCCAGGGCGATCGCCGATACGGTCGTTCGAGAGATCGACAGGGCGCTCACCAGTAGGTCCCGGAGGGGGCCGTCGCCGATGGCCGCGTCCACCTGGGCCGGGTCGGTGAAGGTAAGGATTCCCCCGCCGTGTTTTTCCGCCACGCCGATCGCGGCGAAGCGTCCGTCGGCCTGGGCCCCGGCCACTCCCATGGCCCCGTCCAGTATCGTGTTACTAATTCCCGGTAACGCCATCGCTTCCTCCCATGGCCGCACCGAGGAATTCCCCCACGGCGGCCTTGAATTCGGTTTCGGGCACGGTTTTCCCGGCCGCCCATTTCTTGGCCTGCATCACCGCCGCCAGGGTCGCCGGGTCCACCCCGGCGGCCTTCGCATGTTCCTCGACCGTCCGAGGCCGGCCCGTCGTTCCGGCAGGAGGTTTCCCCCTGCCGTCCGCCGCTTTCGCTCCGTTGTCCGGAGTCAGATCGGACGGATCGCCGGCCTGCTGATCGTTTGCCTTCGTCATAGTTCCCCCTGTCCTTATGCGGGCGCACGCTGTCCCGGATAAATCCGGGGCGCTTTTCCCGCGGCGCGGCACGTTTTCCGGTGCTACGCCGTGGCGCATTTGCCCAATTCACACGCTATGCGTGCGGTTGCTTGGCGTATTCCCCGCCCTGCGGTTCCGTCCTTTCGATGTACGGGACCGCGTCCGCTTTCCGTGCCGCGTAAGCCGTGAAGGTTACCCCCACGACCGAAACGTAGCCCTTGGTGAGGTTCCCGGCGTGGTCGGAATGTTCCTCGCCGTCTATGCCGACCTCGCAGGTGAAGCCGTCATGTTCCCACCGGCTCGGCAGCTCAGGGATTACCGCGTCCAGGAGCGCGTCGGCCTTGTCCTCCCCGGCCTCCCAGCACCGGACCAGGACCGGCAGGCTCCGCTTGCCCCGCACGTACCGTTCCCGGTAAGCCCCGCCTCCGTCCCTGAACCGCACCGTCCGGGCTTCCCCGTTGTCGAAGGTTCCCGGATTGGTTATCAGGGCAACCAGGGGGAACTTCCGGGCCATGACCGCCCTGCTTTCCTCCGCCGCCGACCGTACCACCGTGGCGGCCGGCGCGGCCCGTTTTATCACGCCTTCAAGCAGGCTTTTTGCCTCGTTTATCATTCGTTCTCCCCCAATCCGAGCAGTTTTTGGACCGCCGGGTCGCCCAGGACCCGCCGGTCGAAGTCCTTCGTCACGCCCATGTACGGGCGGGCCGGAATTTTTGTCTTCAGCCCCCGGCCGGCGTCCCCGCCCTTCTGGTGTATCCGGGCGTATATCTTCGGCGAGCCGAATATCACCGACCCGTCGGGGAAGGCCTCCCAGATCATGGACCGCTTCAGGTCGCCGCCGAACTGAAGGATCGGCTCCGTGGTCCCGTCCGGGCGGGGATTCTTCAGGGCCTCCCAGCGTTTGCCCTCGACCGGGTCCTTTTGGTCCTCGAACGCCTTCTGCGTGATGTCGGCCAGCTCCGCTCCGGCGAACCCGGCGACCTCGGCCAGCGCGGGCATCGATGCCTTGGAAAGGGCTTCGATGGCCTTCTCCAGTCCGTCCCCCCCGTACTCCGCCTTTATGATGCCCGCGCCCGCCATCAGAACCCCCTCATGTCCAGCCGGGGCATGGCCGAAACCTTCACCCCGCCCGGCGGGGAGGAAGTCTCCCCCTCGTCGGCGTAGCCGGGTATGCGGAACTTTCCTTCCGCGACCCGTTCCAAAAAGTGCCGGGCGTTCTTGGCCTCGTCCACGACGGCCCGGCCCCCGGGGTCGTTTTCCAGAAGGCCGGCACTGACCAGCAGGTTGGCCGCCGCTATGTCGATGCAGTACTTGCGGAGGTTCTCCGGGGTCGGCGATAACGGGACGCGGTAGCCGCCCGACAGGAGGTAGCCGTCGATCTCCGATCCGGCGTTGCGGATCGCCCGATCCACGATGCCCGGATTGTCCCGGCTCCAGCCGAGGATGCGGTCCTCGCCGTAGGCCGCCTCAAGGTCGGCCCGTTCGCAGTAGCCCATCGCCGACCCCTACAGCACGTCTTTGATCGTGTAGACCAGGTCCCCGCAGACCACCACCTCGGCGGTCTCGTGGGCCACCTGCACGTACTCGCCCCCGAGCATGCCGCCGTCCGCCTCGTCCCAGGTCCGCACCACGTAGCCGTCCCCGTCCGCCTCGGCGTACTGGAGGGCCAGCGTCTTGCCGGCGCAGGGCTGGTCCCATTCGTCGCCCGAGTGGGCCAGGATCACCGAGTCGCCCCAGATGCTCTTCGGGGTCGTCGCCCCGCCCTCCGCCGGCTTGCCGAAGTCGGCCCGGCCACGGCTGATAATCACCCGGTCGATCCGGAACAGCTTGGCCAGATTCGCCTCGTCCACCTTCTTGATCAGGTTCGCCTCGCCGAGCTTGTCCAGCAGGACCGGGTGGTACTCCAGCGCGTCGTAGACCGCCTCGCTGAAGATCATCACGTTCGGCCGGAAGAACAGCTTGGCGACCGCCGCCTTCACGTCGGCGAAGGGGTTTCCCTTCCCGCCGGCCCACTTGTTGCCGGCCTCTTCCTTGTTCCCGGTCAGCGTGACGGAACGGCCGGCAAGGCCGAGGATTTTTTCGGCGATGCGCTTCTCCTGGGCCAGTTCCAGCTTGCCGACCATCAGTTCGGTCTTGCGGAGTTCCCAGATTTTGAACGGGCCGTCCATGAACTCAAGGTCCGCCTTGTCGATGAACGACTTCAGGCCGTAGGGGGTGGTGGCGTAGTTCTCCATCTTCGCCGAGGCGTGGAACTCCCGCGCCTGGGCCCGCTCGCCGGCCATCGTGGTGTCCGGGACCTTGAACGCCGCCTCCTTGTCGAACTTGGCGTACCTGCCGGATGGTTTGGGGACCGGCACCCTGGGGAAGATCAGCGGGCCGACCAGCCCCTCCCGCGCCTTGTTCGAGTAGTCCACCGCCAGGTTGCTCAGCAGCGGGTCTATGTATCCGTATTTCCTTCCCATTTTTGCCTCCTATACCGTCGCCGAGCCGCGGGCGACCAGCACGTCCACGTACTCGCCCGGGGAACCGCTTTCCAGGAATATCCCGACCGCGGCATGGGTTCCCTTTTCCGCGGGAACCACCAGGGACCCCGAATCGTCCGCCTTGACCGCCGCCGGCTTTCCCGCCGCCACGTTCCCGCCGGCCAGGGCCTTGCAGGTACCGGAAAGGACGATGCCGACGGCCTCGCCCTTGGCCTTGGGCTCGTTCGCTTCCCAGGCGTACAGCCCGAGGAAGTCCCCCTTGCCGTCCTTGCCGGGGGCGCGGGCCTCGTTGTCCGCGCCTCCCTGCACCACCGCCGTTCCCGGGTTTATCGCCGTCCCGGCCACGTATGCCCTGCGCTCAGCCATGGGCTTCCTCCTCCTCGAACAGCTCCGGCTTCTCGGCGTGCATGACCTGCGCCGCCTCAGCGAAGCTCCCCAGTTTCCGTTCCTTCCGGAACGCCCTGACCTTTGCGGAAAGGCCGGTCCCGAAGGCATCGGGCTTTTCGCTCCGGCCCTTTTTGTCCGCCGCGTGCTTACCGCTCGTGTCCACCTTCGGTTCCTGCGAGGCGAACAGGGCACGGAACTCGGCCCGCTCCGCCTCCGGAAGCCTTGCGTCCATGTCCACCGTTTTGGCGAACGCCGCCGGGGCGAGTTTCCCCTCGTCCCGCAGCTTGCCGAAGAACGCCTCCGCCTCGGCCTTGCGGCCGGCGGACTTCCGTTCCTCCAGCTCCTTCCGGAGCGTGTCCGCCCCGGCCCTGGCCTCTGCCAGTTCCTTTTGGAAAGCGGCCGCCCCGGCCCTGCTTTCGGCCAGCTCCCTTTCCAGCTCCTCCACCGTCTTTGCCATCGACAAATCCTCCTGCGGTTCTTCCTTCCGCCCTTCGGGGGCGGAGATTGCCCTTGCTTCCTCCGCGTCCAGCTTCCGGCCGAACGTGAGCACCTTGTTTTCCCCTTCCGGCTTTTCCGCGCCGCCCGGAAACAGCCTTGCGAACGCCGACGCGATTTTGGTCCCGACCACCGCCGGGGTGTCCCTCCCGAGGAGGGCCACGGCCCGCAGGTACGGCGGGTCCTCCGGCTTGGACCCGTCGAACTCGAATATCTCCGCCGAGACGTAACGGAGCTTCCTCGTTTCGATCGCCGCCCGCACCTCGTCGGAAAAGCCGTCGATGGATGCGTACACCTTGCCCTCGCCGTCCATGCGCAGGCCCTTGACCCAGCCGTGGGCGTACTGGTCGGAGTCCCGCATGGCGGAGGTACGGTGGCCGATCACCACCGGGGCCTCGTAGTTTTGCTCCGGATCGTAGGAATCCACCAGCCGCTTTACCCGCTCGACCGGCCAGTCCCCCTGGGGATATTTGCCGGCCTTGAACACGAAAATTTCGGGCATCTAGGCACCTCCCGCAAAAACCGTGGAATCGGGAAAAATCGGGGTCACCGACATGGCCCGGAAACCCCCAAACACCCGTTCAAATGCCTTCAAAAAGCCTTCAAATGGGTATGTTTTTACCCTGTGGCTATAATTTCCCGTTATGCCTCCGGAAAACGCCGCCACGGCGTTTTTTGCCTTTTCGGTTCTCTGCGGACCGGGCGCCCTTTCGCTTCGTTTGACGACGCCGGGGATGTCCGATACAATGGGTCTAAGGGAGTGGACGTCGTGGAAATCAAAACCTTGGAAATATCCGGAGAACGGTATGCCTTGGCCTCTTCGCTTGCCGAAGCCCTCGGCGTGGCGGCCGAAAACCGGGAGGACCGCATAAAATGGTGGATCGAACGGTACGGCCTCAAGCGCGGCACGGGCTGGATGCCCTCCCACGAGGGTATCCTTTTTACCCCGACGGCGGCTCTCAGGATCAGCGACGATTTCCATAGGCGCAACACCAAATTCGTCGGGCATACCCGCGAGACCGCCGTCAGGCGGGATGCGGACGGGCTCCCGATACTCCGGCCCGCCAAGCGTCGGGGGCCGCCGATCAATCCCTACGACCTGGACGGATAGCTTCCCGCTCATACCGCCTCCTCCAAAATCGCCGCTTCCGCCCGCCGCCGGTTCATGTAGGTCCGGTGGGATTCGGACCAGAGTTCGGCATTACGAAGGAGGGCGGCGGCCTTGG
>WQZW01000017.1 GCA_009780545.1 Treponema sp. | reverse complement strand
CCGTGGGAACGTTCGGTAATCCGTTCTTTTTCCGCAAGCACGACATGTTCATAGTTTTTTGTAAAAAAACTTACGAGCCGGCCGTCCGAGTATTCCTTGTGCCGCCTGACAGGATATTCCCGCTCGATTTCGTCATCGGTAAACGGGCGACCGCAAAGCCCGAGGGAAAAATCAATGCTTCGGGAAAATTTACGAAGTTCGTATTCGGCCGGAAAGCCGATTTTTTCATGAATTTTTCTGATTTCGTTTGCGGACGCCAACGGAGCGGAAACCCTTTTCGGCATATCCGGCAGAAAAAGTCCGTAAAAAGTAGCCCGGGCCGAATCGCAAAGCCGGATTTCCTCGCTTTGCAGGGCGACATACGCAAATTCATACTGGTACACACCGGTGCCGATGGAACTTTTTTGCAGACCTTCGATTTCGCCCGACCACTTGTAATCTGGGCCGAAAAAACGGTAACCGTCGGTGGAAAATGCCGTCGTTTTTCCGAGGCTGCCCTGCTGGTAATAAGGAAATTTGCCGCCCTGCTCCTGATTCTGCCGGGAGCAGACGATCCGGCCGTTTTCGCCGTCAAAAGCGCTGTGGTCGATGTACTGGGAATTGTACGCTTCGTTGTTGGTAACATGGCCTTCGGCGGCAAGCCCCAGATCCATCGCATATATCAGATCGACGGTTACCGCTGCCCCGGAATTCTTAAGGAACACATCATAAAAAAGCATGTTTTCCACCGGGCTGACGTAAACCGTGTACGAAAGTTTATCGACACTTCCAGAGAAAACGGCCTGATTTTCCAAAACGGCAAATCCGCCCGGCGACGCGCTGCCGACAAGGGGAAAAGTGCGGTAGCCGTCCGCTTTTTTTATCCGCAGATGGATGCCGGAAATCATCGACTCCAGCCGACTGCCGACAAGCTGGTTCAGAAGTATGCCCCGAGACTGTATTTTTTTGACGTCGCCGGTTTCCAAAAACTCGACACAGAGGTCGCTGCCGATTATTTTTCCGTCATTCATTCTTCCGCCATGCCCCTTCCGTTTTCCCGATGTTTCGGCCGCTTGATCGCCCGAACCGGGAATCCCGTTTACGCCTTTCGGCCGGGGTTCCCCGTTCGGGCATCAATCCCCGTGCTAGAACCTCACCACGAAGTTACCCTGAACGTAGCCGGTGGACCAGATCGTGTCGCTGACCGCCGGAACTCCGCCGAAGAAAAGTTTTTGATCCTTGTTCGGCTTTATTATGGAGATTTTCGGCGAAAGCCTGAACTCCATCCGGCCGTTGATGTTCCAGACCAGGTTCGGGGTTGCCTCCACCATAAAGTCCACCACGTCGACCCAGAAATGAACCGGAAAGCCGACGTCGCCCCACAGTTTTCCCGGAACAAGCCAGCCACCGACCCACGGGGCAAACTCGTAGTTCATGTTGCCGCGAAGCGTCTTGTGATGCCAGTGCCTCTGGTGCATGTTCAGGCCGACGGTCATGTCGGCGGCGGGAAAGAAATAGGAAAAGGCCTGCGACGACCAGATCCAGCCGTACTCGTCAAACGCGCCGAGGTTGGCAAACTGCACGCCCGCGCCGGCGTTGAAGTTCGGCACCGTCTTAAGCTGAATCCCGAAGTATCCGGAAGTCGCCCCTTCCCTGTCCTTGTCGCTGGTGTCGCCGTTTCCAGGCAGGTTCACGCCGGGCATATTCCAAGGCTCTTTGTCGACAATATAGTTGAACGAGAACGGATACGGCGTTCCCCCGTCCAGATTGCGCATACCGGTGGTCCTGCTGCTGAAGTGAAAACCGGCGCCGACGCCGATTTGGTCGTTGTCGTAGCGCAGGCCGAAGGAAGTTTCCCGCAACGCGCTGACGATGTCGGTTCTGAGGTTGCTGTAGTTGTTGCCGCCTTTTCCGCCTTCCGGAAGGTTGTCCTCCGGTTTCTTCGGAAATTCCCCCGAACGGTCGAGCAGGTACGGGCGCAGGAAGAAGCCGACGTTCAGCCCGTCAATCGGCCGGAACTCGAAGCGCGCGCCGGTTCCCTTGCTGTAGTTGAAATCCTCCGCCCCGGGAGCCTGCCAAACGGGCCTGTCTATCCGGCCGGCGCTGATCCGTATCCTGTTTTCAAGGAGCGAAACCCAGCCGAACAGATTGGGAGCTTCCAGCGCATATTGGTTGCCATCCGCACGGGCAAACCAGAAATCGAAGTTTCCGGCGATACCGAGATTGCCGTACTGGTACTCCGCCCAGAACCGCACCCTGTTTTCCTCGTCCATGTGCCACAGAACGAGAGTCGGCGTGCCGGTATAGGGATTGGGATTGCCGTAGTTCGGGTTGGGTATCTTAGCAGGAGGATCGCCAGTATCATCCGGGTCGTCAATTTCCTTCGCAAGATCAAACCACTTCCAGTGTCCGGACGGAAAGAATTCCGTGCGGAGTCCGGTGTACAGCGCGCCGCCGAAACGCCAGCTTGCTTCCTGCGCCGCCAGCATTCCCGTCGCCAGCGTTGCCAGAACCATAAAAAACACCATTTTTTTCATAGCTTTCTCCTCTCGTCCTCCTGAAAACATCCGCGATCCACGACCGCGAAGGCGCTTCCTCCTACGAAACCGTTTTCGTTAGGAAAACGCTTTCGTAGATTGTACCACGGATAAAAAGCCTGTCAAGCATTTTTTTTGCTTTTTCTGAAAATTTTTTTCGGCCCGGAAACGGCTTTCGCCGGCTTGTCCCCTTCGCGTTTTTGTTCCACAATGTCAGCGCAATGAGTACGTCAAACATAAAGGACGTGGCGGAACGGGCCGGCGTAAGCATCTCGACCGTGTCCAAGGTGCTCAACAACTACCGGGAAATACCGGAAGCGACCAGAAACCGGGTGTTCCGCGCGGTAAAGGGGCTGGGCTACGTCCCGAACAAGTCCGCGCGGGAACTTTCCTCCGGAAGCCGGCAGTACGTCGGCCTGATCGTCAGCAGCCTGAACTCGTGGTCCGCCCGCGACGAGCATACCCTGCGGATCCTCAGCGGCGTTCACGAAAAATGCTCGGAGGAAGGCTACGATCTGGTACTGTACACGACCGAGCAGATAAAAAGCCGGAACATGAGCTTCGTGGACTTCTGCCGGTACAACTCGCTTTGCGGCACGATCGTCCACGGCCTGGATGCGGGCGATTCCCGCCTGGGCGAACTCTTGGAAAGCCCGATTCCCTGCGTGCTGATCGACACCGAGTGCGACGGCGCGAACACGGCTTTCGTTACCACGGACAATTTTCGGGCGGCCTCCGCCGTGGCGGACCTTTTCGCGCGGAACGGCGGCGGAAAAATCTGCCATGTTACCGGAAGCCCGGCCGCCGGCATTACGGCCCGAAGACGGGCCGGCTTTCTCTCCGGCGCGAAAAACGGCGGAATCCCCGAGGAAGACATCATCGAGACGCCGGGACTGTTCAATATGGACGTGGCCTACTGGAACATCCGGGAAACCATCGCGCGCAACGGCGATCTGACCGCGGTTTTCGCAAGCTCCGACCTGATGGCGCTGGGCGTGTTCCGGGCCTTGAAGGAACTGGGCTTGGCCGTCGGCAAAAACTTTTCACTCGTCGGTTTCGACGGCCTTACCGCACTCGAATACACCGATCCCCCGATAGCCTCGGTCATCCAGGACTTTTACGGAATGGGCCGGCTCGCCGTGGAAACCCTCCTTAAGATATCCTGCGGCGAGCCGTTCGAGCAGAAAAACTTCGTGGACTTCAAACTGGAGGAGCGAAAGTCGATTGCCGGGCGAGGGGAAACGGGGACCGTACAGCTCTCTTGACATTCCTCCCCGGAAAAGGCATACTGAGCATAGGCCCAGATGGTGGAATTGGTAGACACGCTGGTTTCAGGTACCAGTGCCGTAACAGGCATGGAAGTTCAAGTCTTCTTCTGGGCATTACCTGCGGAAACGCCGTCCAAGGTTGTCGAAAGGCCCTTGGGCGGACAGTTTGGGGGCCGGCCTTCGGACACGGGCATGGCGGCCCCGAAGCTTCTATTGACACCGGCCACTTCCTCCCCTAAACTATGTATATGACTAGCGAATTCCTCTCCGACGCCGATTTTGAAAAGTACCGTACTTTCATATATCAGGAAAGCGGGATTACTTTTACCTCCGCCAACCGCTCCATTCTGGAAAGCCGACTGAAAGAGCAACTGCGGGGCAAGGGGCTGGAAGCGGTAGGCGACTACTTTGCGATGGTTTCCCGCGACAAGGAGGAGCTCAAGGCGTTCCTCGATTCGATCACCACCAACCTTACCCGTTTTTTCAGGAACCAGCCGCATTTTGACGCGCTGGAGAAATTCGTCATTCCGGAACTTATCCACAATATCAAGAAGAACAGTCCGGGCGGGACGATCAGGATATGGAGCGCCGGCTGTTCGACCGGGGAAGAACCGTACACGATCGCGATGCTCCTCAACGAGATACTCCCCCATTCCTGGAAATTTGACATCATCGCCAGCGACATCAGCCTGAAGTGCCTGATGACCGCCAAGGAAGGCTTTTACACCGACAACAAGATCGACGGCATTCCGCCACACTACCTGACCAAGTACTTCGACAAGGTGGACGGCGGCTACCGGATTCACGGCGACATACAGTCCAGGATCAGGTTCGACTACCACAACCTGAAAAACGATTCCGGGCAGCGGGGACTGGACATCATCTTCTGCCGCAACGTGATAATTTACTTTGACGAAGCCGCCCAGCTTGCCGTCATCAACCGTTTTTGGGATGCCATGGCACCCAAATCGTTTATGTTCATAGGGCATTCGGAATCTCTCTTTGGGATGAACACGAAGTTTGAATTTGTAAAAACGGAATGGGCTACGCTGTACCGTAAGTCCACTTAGTCCTGTAGCTATTTCGGTTGGAAACGGAGGTTGCTTTGTCTGATGAAATTGCCGTCCTTATAGTCGACGACTCCGCACTTATGCGGAACCTGATAGGCCGCATGGTTGCGGCCACGCCCGGCCTTGCGGTTTTGGACAAAGCGATGAACGGAAGGTTCGCTCTGGACAAGTTGGAACGGGGAGTAAGCCCCGACATTATCGTCCTGGACATCGAGATGCCGGAGATGAACGGCATCGAGTTCCTCAAGGAACGGAAGAAACGGGGAATCACGATCCCGGTGGTGATTCTTTCCTCCATCGCGAGGCGGGGGGCGGAAATCACCATGGAGGCCCTTGCCCTTGGTGCCAGCGATTTCATCCAAAAGCCTTCCGGATCCGAGTCGGAGGATATTCACCTGGTTAAGGATATCCTTGTCGGGATGCTCCTCGGTTACGGCGGATCCTACCGGAAGATGAACGGCAAGAAGATTCCCGCGCCGGGCGATGCCGGAGTGCCGAAGCCGGTCAGCCAACCGGTGCGTACCCAGGACTTTATCTCCCACCTTACGAACCCGCAGCCGGCAACTCCGGCGAATCCTCCCCAGCGGAACCGGCAGCCGGGAAAGATCGAAGTCATCGCCATCGGGATAAGCACTGGCGGACCGGACGCCCTGCGGGTGGTATTCTCGCAGATCGACCCGGACCTGCAGGTTCCGATCCTGGTCGTCCAGCATATGCCGCCGGGCTTTACCTGCGAATTCGCCAAGAGCCTGGACCGCATCTGCCCGCTCAACGTAAAGGAAGCCGAGGACGAGGACCCCATCAAACCCGGCCAGATCATCGTCGCTCAGGGAAACCGGCACCTGGAAATCGAGCGACGGGGCTTCAACTACTTTGTCAGGCTTTCCGACACGCCGCTGGTTTCCGGGCACCGGCCCTCGGCCGACGTGCTCTTTGCCTCGGTCGCCATGGCCTACCAGAACCGGGCCCTCGGGGTGATCATGACCGGCATGGGCCGGGACGGGGCACAGCACCTGGGAACGATTTATAAGGAAGGCGGAATCACCCTGGGCCAGGACGAGGAAAGCTCGGTGGTTTATGGAATGCCTCGGGTCGCATACGAGTTCGGACATGTCATGGAGCAGGTTCCCCTGCAGAAGATGGCCGCCAGAATCTGCGAGGTGGCAAAGGCCACGAATCAGGTCAAGTAAGTGTCCGGTCCACCATCCTTCGGATGATGGACTAGGGAGCTTTGCCCTGCAAAGCTCCCTAGTCCGATCTCCGCAGGAGATCGGACCTTCTATTCCCCGTAGATATGCTCCAGGCCGTGGAGGATCTCCAGGGCCTCGTCCTTGCAGCCGCCGCAGACGGTGCCGATCTTCGTTGCCTGTTGCAGGGCTTCCCAGTCGCGGGCACCGTTCAGGAAGGCCGCCTCGATGTCCTTGTCGGTGATGCCGATGCAATGGCATATCTCGGTAACGGCTTCCTTGAGCATGCCGGCCCGGCCGGTCTGTTGCAGGTAGTCGTCGATGGCCGCCCGCAACGCCTTGTCCCCAAGGACCGAACAGTGGATCTTGTAGTCCGGCAGGCCGCCGAGTTCCTTCACCAGGTCGTCCGGCTTTATCTTGTAGGCATCCTCGATCTTCATGCCCTTGACCATCTCCGACAGCATGCTCGTCGAGGCGATGGCGCTGGCACAGCCGTAGGTCTTCCAGCGGATGTCGGTGATAACGTCATCGTCGATCTTCAGCAGCATCCGCATCTGATCGCCGCACTTGATATTGCCGGTCTGCCCCTTGGCATTGGCACTGAAGGTCTCGTCCTCTTCCATCAGGACGTTCCGGGGATTCACGAAGTGATCCTTCACGACATCCGAATACAACCAATCAGACATAACTGCCTCCTCAAAGTCTTGGGCCTCGAACGAAGCCCGTCAATTTTTGCCTATTCCGCAATCATGCGTAATACTTTCTGCCGCAGGCCGATCGCCCGCACCGCAGTATCCTCTTCAAATTTCCGCCGGCCATTCCGGCAGGCACCGCCATCAACTCTCCACCGACGACATTGCCCGCAGCCGGGCGATTATCGGCGGCAGCTTCTCGACGATGTAGTCGATGTCCGCTTCGGTTATCCCCCAGCCGAGGCTGAAACGGATGGAACCGTGGGCCAGTTCCGGCCCGAGACCGGTGGCCATCAGCACCGGCGAGGGTTCCAGGCTCCCGGAGGCACAGGCCGAACCGGTCGATGCCTCGATGCCGGCAAAATCCATCGCCAGCAGAATCGCCTCGCCTTCGGCCCCGGGGAACGAAACGTTCAGCGTGTTGGGCAGAACGTCCGTGCCATGGCCGTTGCGCTTCATGTTGGGGATGGATTTGGAAAGTCCCTGGTAAAGCCGGTCCCGGAGGGCAGCGGTCTGCGTTCGATAGTTCTCAAGTTCCGCATAGGCGACCTTGGCCGCCGTTCCGAAACCCATAATGCCGAGGTTGTTGTAGGTTCCGGCCCGGAACCCTTCCTCCTGATGCCCGCCCATCACGAAGGGAACCAGCGGCGCGCCCTTGCGAACGTAAAGTCCGCCCACGCCTTTCGGTCCGTAGATCTTGTGGGCCGACATCGTAAGGTAATCGACCCCAAGCGCGTCCACGTCGACCGGAATCTTCCCCACCGCCTGCACCGCGTCGGTATGGACCCAGGCGCCGGCGGCTTTGGCCAGCCTGGAAATCTCCGCCAAGTCCTGAACCGTGCCGATCTCGTTGTTGGCAAGCATCACCGAAACGAGCAGCGTCTTCTCGTTCAGGGCACGCTTCAGCTCCTCCATGTCGATCTTCCCGGTTCCGTCCACCTTCAGGAACGTAACCTTCAAGCCCTGACCCTGCAAATGCTGCGCGGCATTGAACACGCAGGGATGCTCGATCCCCGAAGTAACAATCTCGTTGCGCCCCCCGCCGGCAAGAGCCTTGCGAAGCATCGTGTTAAAAACGGTATTATTCGATTCGGAGCCGCCGGAAGTAAAGATCACCGTCTTCGGCCCCGCACCGATCAGCTTCTCCACCGCATCCCTGGCCTCCTCGACCCGCTTCCTCGCGTCCCTGCCCGAAGTGTGCATGCTCGAAGCGTTCCCGTAGACGCCAAGACACTCTATCATTGCCTCCCTCACCTCCGGCCGCAGCGGAGTGGTGGCATTGAAATCCGCATAAACCCGACGTTCATCGGATGAATTCATCGTACCAGGCATATAAACTGCCTCCTTACCCTAATCATAACAAATTAAGTAATGTTTTGCAATAAGCGAAGTCCGGGAAAAAGAATCAGGAATCATGAATTTCTACGGTCGAGCTATGAGAGGGCCGGCAGACAGCAAAGCCTGCGGTAAGCTTCCCGCCAAAAGGGAACCCTGTTGGCGATTTAGGTTCGCCGGCAATGCCCCGATCCGGCAATTGCAAACTGCCAACTTTTCCGCTACATTTAAGAAATGAAAAGGATAATCCTCTTAGTGACATTGGTTGTCCTGGCCTCGGGCGTTTTTGCCCAGGAAAACTGGAACGGCAATCGGCGGGCGGCCATAACGCTGAATCCCGTCCCGTTGATCGTATCCTCCCTTACGGACAGCTTCGATATGGACCTGGGCTTTGAGTACGCTCCCTTGTCCGTCTTTTCGCTGAAGAGCGGCGTGCGATTTTCCAACATGGGCATCTGGGATGCCCCTGTCGACGACGATGCAAGGAGCAAGGATCGTCCCTGGATGGTCCGTTCCGACCTTGCCGCACGCTGGTATCCTCAGGCCCGTTTTGTTCAGGATTGGTTTTTCTCCGGCAGCTTCCAGTACCAGATCGCCTCGGCCGACTACTACGGCCTGAACCGCAAAAACGCGACCCTTCAAGCGTTGAGCTTTTTTACCGGAGTCGGACGTAAAGTCGTCTTTTTTAGTACCCAGCGGGCGGCTTTTGCCGTCGAGTTTTCCGGCGAGGTAGGTTTCAGGATAATTTCCGACATCCCCGACACCGTCGGGCAGGAAAGCTGGGTAGCATCCTGGTTCCAAGGCATCAGGGGACCGCGGCTGGGGGTTTCCATAGGAGCGGCCTTCTGATCAGACCCTGATCCGGCAGTTTTCCAGCTTCCGAAGGCGTTCCTCGTCCAGCTTTACCCGCAGGTTCTTCTCCTGGGTGGGAATCACCAGTCCCTTGGGGCCGCTTTTGGCACGGCGCAGGTACTTTACCTGGGTGTAGAACAGGTCGCCCTCGGCATTGTTCCGGCCTTTCGAGTAAAAGATCGCCAGGTTGCCGGCATCCAGAAGCGTTTCCAGGGGAAAGCTCTTTCCCGGCCGCTGTTTGACGAAAACGTAGGAGCCGGGAAAGTCCCTGGCATGCATCCACAGGTCGCCGCCCTTGACATGACGGCGCAGCAGGGCATCGTTCTCGTCCGCATCCCTTCCCACGATGATCAGCCAGTCGCCGCACTTGAAGCTGAGGCCCGGCCGTTTCTTGCTTTCCTTGGCGGAAAGTGCCGGCTGGCCTTTCCGTGTCCCGCCGCCCCGCATCAGCTTGGCAAGGACCAGGGGATTCTCCTCGGCCAGGAGCAGTTCGAGCCGCTCCTTTATGTCGGCAAGCTCCTGCTCCCCGTCGGCGATCTCCCGCCGGATCTGGGCCAGGCCGGTTTTTGCCTTGCCGTACTGCCGGTAGTACAGCTCGGCCTGTGCCGCAGGGTTCTGCTGCCGGTCCAGCTTTATCCGTATCGTGCAGCCGGGCCCGGCAAAAAAGTCGTCGGCTTCCAGCCATTCGTCCCCGAGGCCGATCCGGGCAAGATTGGCAAGGATGATGTCGCCGTATTCCCGGAACCGGTCCGCATCGGCAAAGTCCTTTTCCTTCGCCCGCAGCTTTTCCAAGGCCGCATGAAGCCGCGTACTGCGGGCGGACGCTTCCTTCTCGGCCTGTTCCCGCAACGCCTGGAGCGAAAGGGCATTCCCGTTCTCCGCATAAAAGTGGTCGATGGCCGCATTGAAAGGGGCAGAGGCCGCAAAGTCCATCCCTTCCGGCAGTTCCAGCCGACGCACCTCGTACTCGCGGGCCGGGCCGGATTTGGCCTCTTCCCGCTCCGGCGTGTAGCTGCCGCCCGTCACTTCCCCCTTCTTGGGCAGCCGGCGCATCGCATCCAGCACCTGGCCGGCTTCATCCGTAACGATGAAGTTCGCCGCATTGGACCACAGCCTGACGTACAGCCGGAACGTGTTCTCCCCCCGCTTCACCACAATCCGAACGATCCGGTTGTCGCCAAGCTGGACCGCCTCCTGCACCCAGCCGTTGACCACCCGGGAGTTAAGGAATTGGGCAAAACGCAGGGGCTTCTCGCTTTTGGGAAAGGCCTTGAAAGTCTCGTGCATCCGGCAGGCGCCGGGGGTAAGGGCGACGAGAAGTTGCCGGGTTCGGCCTTTTTTGTGGACACGGAGGCCGATCACGTCGAACGTGCTCTGCACGGCGGCCTGAATCTGGGCTCCCGGCAGGTCAAGTTCCTCGAGAATGCGGTCGATTTCCTTCCAGTTGAGCGACATGGCCTGTCGAAATCAGCTTGGTAGGCCGAAAAACCGGTTGGAATTCGCCCAAAGCAGGTCGGCCGTTTCCTCATGCGACTTTTTGAGCATTCCGGCGAGGTATTTGGCCGTTTCCGACAGGTACTTCGGCATGTTCCGCTTGCCTTTGTACAGCGCCGGCACCATGAAGGGGCTTTCCGACTCGATCAGGATGCGGTCCTCCGGCAGTTCCGGGATGGTTTCGTGGAGATTCTTGGCGTTCTTGTAGGTCAGGTTGCCGGCAAAGGAGAAGTACAGGTTCAGCTTGAGGGCATCCCGCGCATAGGCGGCGTTTTCCGAGTAGCAGTGCAGGATGCCGCCCCGCGGGGGCAGCCTGTGGCTGAGTATGTCCAGCACGTCCCGGCCGGCATCCCGGTTGTGGATGATCACCGGCAGGTCGAGCTTGGCGGCAAGGTCCAACTGCTGGATGAAAAGCTCGATCTGGGACTTCTTGTCGCCGAATTTGCGGAAATAGTCCAGGCCGATCTCGCCGATGGCGACCACGTTGGGCAGGGAAGCCCCCTGTTCCACGGTCTGAATCCAGTTGCGGCCGGGATTCACCACCTCGGACGGACTCACCCCGACCGCATAATAGACGTTGCTCGAGGACTTGAGGTTCTCGTACACCTGGGCAAAGTCGTGAAGGCTGTTGCAAATGGACAGAACCCGGGTAACGGAAGCCTGCCTCGCTTCCTGCACCACAATGAGCTGTTCGATAGGATCGTCTACAATAAGCCCCACATGGGCGTGAGTATCAAAATACTGCATAGCTTGGTCCCGAAGACGTGATAAAATGTTGCCCCGCTCCCCAAAAGTCGAATGGGCAACCCTCCAAACTGGATGCCTTCAGTCTAATCGATTTCTACGGGGAAGTCAACAAAGATATTCCAGTTCCTGCATACGAAGCAAATCAGACCGTTTAACGGCAATTCGGCACTTTCATGACTTCAGGAGCGGCATCCGTTGGTCCGGTTTCGGTCCAAAGGGAAAGCGTTTCCCGTAATTGCTCCTTGGGGATTCCCCAGTTGCGGCCAAACCGGGCCAAAAGCCGGTCGGAAAATTCCATAAATCGCTCAAAAACCGGGCCGGAACCGAGGTCGAGCATGTGCCGATTCACGACAAGTTCCCAAAAGCGGGCGAAGTTCTTGATCCTGTCCATCTCCGGGGCGGGTACTGCGGCCGTTTGCAGTACCTCGTAAGGCGGGGAATCGGCGTACCGCATGCCGAATTCGTCGGAATGCCGGGCGATACGGGCACCGGGCAGCAGTTTGAGGATGCCGAGCTGGACTTCCACGGTGCCGGCCCGACCCGGAGCGGCGGCGATGGCCTCCCAGATCATGTCCAGGCCCCTTCCGAACGAAGCCGTGTCCTCGCCCGGAAGCCCAGCGATCAGGTCGGCGTGGACGATGGCCCGGGTGTTCGCACAGAGAAACCGGAGCAGGGCAAGCTCGGCCGCCGGGTCGGAGCGTCTGCCGATGCGGGCGGAAACTTCCGGGTTCAGCGACTGAATCCCGATCTCCAGCCTGAGGGAGCCAGTCGGGAAGCGGGCCACGGTTTCCAGCAGTTCCGGCGGAAAGCGCAGGGGCACCATCTCGAAGTGGACGACGAAAGGCGGATCGGCATTCGGGGCCTCGGGCTTCCGGTCGCCGAGCCTGTCAAGGAAGAATTCCATGATCCGCCTTGCCCGGGCGATGTCCAGGTTGAAGGTGCGGT
>WQZW01000016.1 GCA_009780545.1 Treponema sp. | reverse complement strand
GGTCCGCCTTCAGGCAGGCATCGAGGATCGCGTCCGAAACCTGGTCGCAGAGCTTGTCCGGATGCCCCTCGCTCACCGATTCGGAAGTAAAGAAATAATGTCGAGATTCCATAGTGTCTCCTTGCACGGACCGAATTCCGCCGTCCGTTTGGCATACAGTAACTTCACTATACCCAAGAACGGCCGGGAGGACAAGCCTGTCCTGCCGGCCTTCGGTCGTTCCGCGATTACCAACGACCCCTTCTGCCGCCCGGGTTTCTCCCCCAGGAAGACCCGTTGCAGGGGCAGGAATATCCGCCCTGCCGCAGCCTGTCCAATACGCCGGGCCGGTTTCCCTCCTGTCCCTGCCGCGCGTACAGCTCCCGGATTCTGTCCCGTTCCCACTCGGTGATGAGTCCGCCGGCCAAAGCCCGGTCAAGCCCGGCGTCGAAGGCGGCCTGTCCCAGGAGGTTTCCGTCCCTGTCGAACATCAGCCTGTCGGCCATTCCCGCGAAACCGGGTCCCGCCCCGACGTTGTTCTGGGCGAACGCTTCCGCGCCGACGCCGAACGCCAGGGCCACGACAAATACCGCTATCACGCTTTTTTTCATCCGCATCCTCCTAATTCCTGATGCCTCAATTCTAGCATACAGCTATGGAAAAAATTTGAATATCCGGGACGATGTTCAAAAAACGGACCGGATTCGGCGGAATGCCGATTTTCTCCGCGATTACCGTAATATACCGTTGTTTTTTGGAAATAAACAGGATAATCGTGCCGATGCGCCGTTGTTGTTTGCGGTATTCAACGATAATGGCGTCCGCATATTGCGGTCAATTCATGGATAACGGGGAAAAAGCGGACGGTATGAGCGAAACGATCGTCGGACATGGGTTTTCTCCGCCAAGGGAAACACCGGTTCAACCGTCGGTTCCAAAGGGTAAATGCCGTTGCCATGAGGATATGGGTCGACGCTTGCAATTGTTTTGCCGAAATGATAGAATTGGTGTATAAGGTTTTGGGGGGAAAGGAAGGAAAGGGATGATGAGAAGAATTGCACTGTGCCTGGCACTGCTTTCCGTTACGGGAACTCTGGCCATGGCCCAGAATGCGGTGGACTTCGTCGAGGAAGGGAGGGCGAGCTGGAGCGTCCTGGGGGGCGGAACCCTCCAGGCGGCGCATCCGAGCCTTCCCATCGGCTCCACGCCCACGGTCCGGAACCTTGCCAGCGGAAGGGAAGTGGTGGTTACGGTGACCGGCCGGATACCGGCGTCCACCGAACGGGTCATCGACCTTTCCGGCGACGCGGCGCAGGCGATAGGGCTCGACTACGGGAGCCCGGTACGGGTGTTTTTCCCGCCCCCCCCCAACAACCAGACGGGCACCGTCGAAGGTTCCGCGCAGGGGATCAACATCACCGTCTACAACCACGTGATTCCGGCATCGGCCCTTCCGGGCTGGCTCGATTCGCAGGGGCTTGCCGGGGTGGGCTTTTCCAACCAGCTCCCTTCGGACATGTCCGTCACGCCGGCCCTTCCGGACCCGAACAGCGGCCTGAGCTACCGCCTTATGGTGGGCAACTGGCCCGACGTGGACAGCGCGGTCCTGGCCTTCCTCAGGCTTCGGGACGCCGGTTTCTTCGCCTCCCAGGAATACGCCCCCAGTACCTATCGGGTCTTTGCCAACAGCGTTCCGGCGAACGAGGTTCTTGCCGCGGTCAGGCGGCTCGGGGCCAACGGCTTCAAGAGCATCCATATCGAGGAACAGAGAACCTACTGATTCTCGCCCCCTTCCCTTTCATTTCTTCCTAAGGGAACCGCCGATTCGGCGGTTCCCGCATCGGCCGGGCCGTCTCCGGCCGATGCTTTTTTTTTCTCCGACGTATTCTCCGGTAAAAAGTGCCAATTCGGTGTATAATGGCCTGTCCGAAACGGATAAAAGGAGAATGCCATGTCCATAGCCTTGGAGATAAAAGCCGCGCTCGGCACGTCCTCGCTGATAAGGAAGATGTTCGAGGAAGGAATGTTGCTCAAACGGGAGCATGGGGCGGAAAACGTCTTCGACTTTTCCCTCGGCAACCCGGACATCGATCCGCCTCCGGCGTTCCGGGAAGTGCTTCTCAGGCTTGCCCGAGAAAGCGGCAACGGTTCGCACGGCTACACGCCGAACGCCGGCCTGCCCTTCGTGCGGGAGGCCCTCGCGAAAAAGGCCGCGCGGGAACAGGGGGTGCCGGTCGGGCCCGGAAACCTGATCCTCGTCGCCGGGGCCGCGGCCGGCCTGAACGTCGTCCTTAAAAGCGTCTGCAACCGGGGGGACGAGATCGTCGTGATACGGCCGTATTTCGTCGAGTACCGGCCCTATGCGGCGAACCACGGGGCAAGGCTCGTGGAGACGGACTCGCTGCCCGACTTCAACCTCGACGTCGCGGCAATCGAACGGGCCCTTTCCCCCAAGACCGCCGCCGTGATCGTCAACTCGCCGAACAATCCCTCCGGAAAGATATACCCCAAGGAAACCCTTGCCGCCCTTGCCGCCGCCCTTACCGCCCACGGCGCCAAAACCGGCAGGCTTCCCTACCTCGTCTCCGACGAGCCCTACCGGGAGATTTCCTACGGGCCGGAGGTGCCCTCGGTGATGGCCGCCTACCGCCAGTCCATAGTCGTGTACTCGTATTCGAAAAGCCTTTCCCTGCCCGGCGAGCGGATCGGCTACGTCGCCGTGCATCCGGAGATCGACGAGGCGGCCGAACTGGTCAACGCCCTGGTCTTTTCGGCCCGGGTGCTGGGCTTCGTCAACGCCCCGGCCCTGATGCAGCGGGCCGTGGCCGAGCTTGTGGACGCCGCCGTGGACGTGGGAGTCTACGCCCAAAGGCGGGATGCCTTCATGGAGGTGCTGGACGGCGCGGGAATCGGCTATGCCGTTCCGGAGGGGGCCTTCTACCTGTTTGCCAAGGTTCCGCCGAGAAAGGCCGACGGCCCCGCGGACGACATGGCCTTTGCCGACCACCTGAAGCGGCACCTGATCATCGCCGTTCCGGGCGTTTCCTTCGGGCAGGCCGGTTGGCTCCGTTTCGCCTACTGCATGGACAGGCAGATCATCCTGAACTCCCGTCCGGCGTTTATGCGGGCGATGGAGAGCTGGTGATCAGGTTTCCGGGTACAGGCCGGGCAGGTCCCATGCCGGGGGAATCTTTGTCGGGGCGCCGGTTTTCGTGTCGACGAAGGCCCATGTTACCAGCGCCTCGATCAAAAGCCGGTCCTCCCGCCATATCTGCTGCCTGAGGGTTCCGCTGGCGGCCCCCTTCTTTACCGGCCGGGTCCGTATGGCCAACGTCTCGTCCATGCGGGCCGGGGCCCTGTAGTCGATCTCGATGCGGGCGATGTACACCCCGAAACCGAGGCCGGCAAGCGCCGGGAAGTCGAAGCCTATGGAGCGCAGGTATTCGTAGCGGGCGTATTCGAGATAGTTGAGGTAGTTGGCATTGTTGACATGCCCGTACATGTCGCATTCGTAGGTACGGACACGGAGGGAACATTCGGTCTGCATAGGTCATTGTAGCGGATCGGTTTCCGGCCGGCAATGGGTACGGTAATTCCGATAATGAGGGGGGCCGAGCCCCCCTGAGGTCGAGCCAAAAATTGTCGCAGAGCGACAACTTTCGTCTCGACCTACCCCCCGAGCGGTGGTTCCACCCCCGCAACGCCCCCGCATTCATCGGGCGGGGTTTACCGCCATGAAGACCGACGTCCGCCCTTGGAAAATCCCCAAAATTCCGTTACCATCGATCACGATGAACGTCGTCGAAAAGACCCTTCTGGAAAATGCCCACAAACCGTCCTCGCTTTTCGTCTTTCCCACGGACATCGCCGTTTCCGCCTGGATGGACAGGCTGCTGGTCCTGAAAAAGGAGGGAACGGTGGCGGCCGAACGGTTCGTCGGCTGGGATACCTTCAAGCAGGACGCGATACGCGGCAAGGTCCAGGACAAAAAAAGCGTGCCCGGATCGGTGCGGAAAATGTTCGCGGGGAAGCTGCTGTCGGAGAACGCCGAACGCCGCGCGGGCGGCGGGGAACCGATTTTTTCCTCGCTGATCCGGAGCAGGTGGGCGGGGCAGTCCGGGCCGTTCGCCGGCTGGATCGCCGGAATCCTGCCCCAACTCGCCGGCTGGCTGAAGTCTGCCGCCGGGATCGCCATCGGGGACGTCGGCCGGCATGTGCCCGGGGAATTCCCGCAGGGCGAGGACCGGGACCTGTTCAACCTGGCAAGGCTCTACAAGGAATTCCTGGACCGGCATGACCGTTTCGAGCCGGCCTGGGAAAGGCCGCCCTTCGACGATTCCGGAAAGGAATGTTTTATCTTTTTTTCCGAATCGCTTCTGGACTTCAAGGAATACGAGGAAATACTCGCATCGAGCCGGAAGGTTACCGTCGTCAAAACCGGCGCCGAGGAAAATTGGCGGGAACGGTACGAGACGTTTTTTTATTCCAATTCGCAGGGCGAGATTGCCGAGGCCGCCCTGTACGTCCTGGCCCTGCATTACGGCGAAAACGTTCCCTGGGATTCCATCTCGGTAAGCATTCCGGACGGCGAAAGCTACGGGCCGTATCTTTTCAGGGAATTCGAGAACAGGAACATTCCCTATATAAGGAAGGAAGGCAAGCCGCTGGCTTCCTATCCGGCCGGGCAGTTCTTCAAGGCCCTTGCCGCCTGCGCCTCCTCCGATTTTTCCTTTGCCTCGCTGACGGCCCTTCTGTCCAACCATTTCCTTCCCTGGAAAGACCTTGCGGTCATCAACGCCCTGATACGTTTCGGCATGGAGAACAACTGCATCAGCTCGTGGACCGAGGAACGGGACGGCAAACCGGTACGGGTCAACGTGTGGGAGGATGCGTTCGCCCAGCCTTACGGCAATTGCGGGTCGGGTACCAAGGAATTTTTCAGGAAGCTCAAACAGCGTATCAATACTATTTGCAATGCCGCTTCGTTTTCGGAGATCGTAAAAAATTATTTTGATTTCAGGAATCATTTTTTCGACATGGACAACTGCCTGCCGGAAACCGATCTTATCATTTCCCGGTGCGTTTCCAAACTGACGGAACTCGTCGAAACGGAGGATGACTTCGCCGACGTGATGCCGGAAAATCCCTACGGTTTTTTTGTCGAACAGCTTGAGGACACGAAGTACCTTGCTCAGCAGTCGACCTCCGGGGTTGCGGTGCTGCCCTACCAAACGGCGGCCCCCGTGCCTTTCCGTCGGCATATCGTCCTCGGGGCAAGCCAGGAAAACCTGAAAAAAGTGTTTTCCCCGCTTGCCTTTCTTGCCGGCAGCAGGCGGAAGGCCCTCGGCATTACCGACAACGACGCGTCGCCTGAGTTCATCATGCTGCACTGCTTCAACTCCGAAAATCGGGCGGCCTTTTTCTGCTCCGAAAAAACATTTTCCGGGTACGCCATTCCCCACAGCCTTCTCGATGCCGCCGCGAAACCGGAGCGGCGTTTCGGCGGGACCGAGGAACACCGGGGGAAATTCCGTCCGGACCGGTACCTTGCCGAAACCGATTTTTTTCGGGAGATTCACTTCGGGGAATTGCCGGGAGGGGAAGCCGGAATCCGCCTTCATGCGGCGCAGAAAATCGGGTTCGATGCCTGGAGGTCCGGAGGGGGAGGGATGTTCGGCGGCGAGGCGCCGGATTCAGGCGGATGCAGGGCGTACGCCGCGGAACATCCGCTTTCGGCCCTCATCCAAAAACAGTTCTTTAAGGAAGGGAAGCTCGGTATTTCGGCCTCCTCGCTTTTCCCGTATTTCAGGTGCCCGATACGGTGGATGTTCGAACGGGTTCTGGGCCTCCGGGCGTTGCGGGTGGAAACCGGAATTATGGCCTGGAACACCGGCGGCCTTGTCTACCATGCCGTTCTTGATCTTTTTTTCAAGGAACTGATGGAGTCGGGCGAGACGATACGCATGTCCGAAAAACCGGGGAACGACAAAAAGCCGGGGGCCGAACTTCCGGAGGAGTACCTCAAACTTCTGCAACAAAAAATAGACGTCGTTTTCGACGGCTTTCCCTACCTGCCCGGCAGCGAAAGGACGGTGATGAGCATGCTCACTTCCCGCCTCCTTCTGGCACAGAAGCAGTTGTTTTTCGGGCGTCTGCGGAAATGCCTCGCGGAATTTGCCGTCCTCTTTTCCGGTTTCCGGATCGCGGCAACCGAGGCGGAACGTTCCATGGACTACGGCTCCCGCAATCTGAAAGGCATCATCGACTGCGTCCTTGAGGACGCGAACAGGGATTCGGAAACGGCCGGCGGCCTGGCCATCGTGGACTTCAAGACGAGGAAGACCAAAAAACTTGCCGACTGCTTTACCGATGACGGGCTCGTGGATTTCCAGATTCCGGCGTACCAGCGTCTTGTCGAATCCTGTTTTGAAAAAGAAGTTCACCATACCCTGTTCTTCGGCATCGAGGAGGCGAAGGCGGAACCCTGGTTCGGTTCCCTGCAAAACCGTCTTACCGGCGCCGACATTCCCAAAAAACCGGAGGACCGCGTAACCAGGGGAAGCGGTTTTCACGATGCCGTCATGAAGGATTTTGACGACAAGGTTGGCGAATTCGAGAGATGCGTGTCCGGGAGGCTGTTTCCGGAAGCACCGACGTACCGGGACGCATGCCGGGACTGCGAGTACGACGACACATGCCGCGTTCTTTACAAGGTAAGGTGATATGACGAAATCGGAACGGAAGCCCGAACTGAACGCCGAACAGCGGGAAGCCGCCTACTGCACGGAAAATGCGGTGATCGCCGCCGGCGCCGGATCGGGAAAAACCATGGTCCTTGCGAAACGGTACGCATGGCTTGTTACCGAAAGGAACATCCCGGTACAGAAAATTTTGACGCTGACGTTTACCAAAAAAGCCGCCGCGCAGATGTACCGGCGCATCCACGGGGAACTGTCGCAGGCGGCCTGCGCGGAAGGGGAGGGGGGGAGGCTTGCGGCCCGGGCCCTGCGCGACTTTTCACTGGCGAGAATCCAGACGCTGGATTCGTACTGCAGCTCGATAGTCAAACAGGCGGCGAACCGTTACGGGATCAGCCCCGATTTTGCCATCGACGAGGAACGTTGCGGGCAACTGGCGTTGGATACCTCGCTGCCCTTCCTCATCGCCAACCGCGAGCATCCGGTCCTCAAAAGGCTGTATCCCGAAAAAAGCCCGATGGCCATAGCGGAGGACATTTTCGCCCATGCCCTTTTTGCATGCACCGACATCGACGGCCCGCCTTCGGATCCCAAGGAAAACGTACGAAAACAATTCGCCCTTATTTTGGACGAGTGGAAAAACCATGTCGGCAAGATCAAAAACAAGCTGGAGGAACTTTCCGGGATATACGGGGGAAACGAAAAATGCCTTCCCGACCTCGAACCGCTCCTTCGGGAATATCGGGAGGGGAAGGCGGTGTTTCCCGAGGAGGACGACCTCGCCGCTTATTTCGAGGACTTGCTCGATACCGATCCCGGCGACGCGCCGGAATGGTCACAGGCGCATCCCGTCCGCCGTGTCTTTCTCGACCTTATCGTATTTTTCCTTTCGATAAAGGGCCTGAACCTGAACAGGGGAGCCAGGAACGATCCTGCAAAAGAACCTATCAAGGACCTTATCAAGGAATTCCGCGACCTGTTCGGGAAGGTTTCCTCGCTGGCAAGTTTTTTCCTGCAGGCCGGCCTGATATACCCGCTGCTGACGATGATTTCCGGGCTTCAAAACCGGTACAACGATGCCAAAAGGATGTCAGGCGTGCTGGGCTTTTCCGACGTGGCGCGGCTCGCGCGGACCATCCTCCTTGAGCAGAAGGATATTCGGCAAAGCGAAAAGGAAACGTTTGCCACGATAATGATCGACGAATTTCAGGACAACAACGAACTGCAGAAGGACATACTTTTTCTCGTTGCCGAGAAACCGGAAATTTCAGGCGATTCGGTTCCCCGCGCGAAAGACATCGCTTCCGGAAAGCTTTTTTTTGTCGGCGACGAGAAGCAGTCGATCTACCGTTTTCGGGGGGCCGACGTTTCGGTGTTCAGGAAACTGAAGGACGAACTGGGCAGCAGGGAACTGGCCCTGCGGACCAATTACCGTTCCGCGCCGAGGCTGATCGGGGCCTTCAACGTTATTTTCGGCGGTTTTGAATTCGACCCGGCAGGAAGGAAACCCCGAGGCGGGAATGCCGATTCGGACATTCCGCGCCCTGCGGTTTTCTTGCCGGAATCCCCGGAGCTGCAGCCCTTCGAGGCGGCCTACACGCCGCTTGCCGCCGACAAACAAAACGGCGGCAGGCTTGTCCTTTGCATACTGGACAAGGCCGACGACAAGGAGGAAGATGCCGAACGGCCTGGAGGAAAGGACGACCTGCTTTTGCCGGCGGAAAGCGAGGCGCGTTTCGTCGCCGAAAAAATACGCTCGCTGCTGGACGAAGAGGACGGGTCGGGCGGTCGGAAATACGCTCCGGGCGATATCGCGATTCTCTTTCGCAGCCGTACCTCCCAGCATCTTTTTGAAAAACACCTGATGCTCCTGGACGTTCCCTATGCGAACGAGGACCTCGGCGGCTTTTTTTTCGGCGGGCCTGTCAACGACCTTATGTCCGTCCTCCGCCTGGTCGCCTATCCCACCGACAGGGCGGCCTATGCCCGGATGCTCGGCTCTCCCTTTGCCGGCCTTTCCCTCGCCGGCCTTACCGCATGCCTCGCCGTTCTTGACGGGGAAAATGCCGAACCGTTCGGCGAGGAACCGGTGGCAAGCCTTGACGGGGAGGATGTCAAAAAATATCGGCACGGACAGGGAGTCTATCAAAAAATATTCGCCATGTCCCGCCTTGAAAACATCGCCTCGCTGGTGAGCGAACTGTGGTTCGCCGAAGGCTACCGGTACGAACTCGCATGGCATCCCCGGACCGCGGTCCTCAACGAACTGTACGATTATCTTTTTTTCCTCGCGGTCCGGGCCGACGGCGAGGAATCGGGAAACCCGATCGGGCTTGCCGCCTTTACCGACTACGTCCAGGGGCTGGAGAAATCCGGCAAGGGCCTTAAGGACATCGACATCCCCCTTGAACGGTCCGACGCGGTGCACCTGATGACGATTCACAAGAGCAAGGGGCTCGAATTCCCCGTGGTGTTTTTGTGTTCCTGCGACAAGAAGGGCCGGAACGACGTCAGCGACGATGTTTTTGAGACGGAATGCGGGCTCGCCCTGAATCCCCCTCTGCCGACGGAGTTCCGGGGGATCAAGGACATCAAAAAAAACTATTTTTGGGAACGTTCGGTCGGGATCGAAAAGGAAAAACGCCACGCCGAGCTGCGCCGGCTCCTGTACGTGGGGATGACCCGTGCCGAACGGGAACTGTACCTTTCCGGCTGCCTGGGGATAAGCGGGGCGGTCAAATCCAAGGAAGGGGAGGAGGCCGCCGAGGATTTTCCGGCGAAGTTCGGGCGGTACGCCGAACGGGAAATGCGGAAACTGTCGGAAGCAGGCGATTCGGGCGACACGTTTTTTGCCCTGTGCCTTAAAGTGTTCGGCGGACATGACCCGAACGCCGCCGATCCGTTTTTCGAGGTCGAGGAAATTCCCCAATACGGCGAACGGTATGTCCGTTCCCCAAAAGGGGCCGCGCCGAGATTTTCCTACGACCGTGCGGGCCTTGATGGTTTTCTGGCCGCCGCCGAATCCCGGTACATGGGGGCCGAGGTTATGGAAACCCCGCTCGTGGAGGAAAGATATTTTTCGCCGACTTCGCCCATGCTGAAGAACCGAGCATGGCTTGGCGGCGAAACCTTGGCATCGAATTTTGAGGTAAGCGAGGCGTATTCCGGCGGCGATGCCGTGGATGTTTTTGTCGAGGTGGACCGACGGCTTGCCGATTATTCCGAAAACGAAGAATATGTGGAGGGGAAGTTCGGCCGGAAGGATTTCGGGACCGTTGCCCATATCTGCATACAGGCATTGCTGGAAGGGCAGGAGGCGGTGATTCCGAAAAAGCTGACCGTGCCTTTGTCCGACGGCGATGCCGCGGTTTTTCTTGACGCGGGGAAGAAGCTGGCCGAACGTTTTGCGGCCTCGCCCTTGGGGAAACTTGCCGGGGAATCGGAAAGGCGAAAAAGCGAGTTCGGGTTCCGTAGTTTGATCAACGACGGCGGCAACGGTTTCTTTGTCAACGGGACCATCGACCTGCTTTTCGAGACCGACGACCACATCTACGTGGTCGATTTCAAGACCGACGGCAGGGAACTGCCGGAGGAGCATCTCGGGCAACTGGCGTATTACCGGAAGGCGGCCACGGATCTTTTTGCCGCCCCGTCGGGAAAGCCGTGCCGGGTGTTTCTGTACTACCTGCGTACCGGGCGTGCGGTGGAGATCGGTCCCGCATCCCGAGGACGGGATGGACGGGGTAGCCTAAACTTCCGCTTTCCGGTACCCTGTTCGTAAGGAAGAGACTGGCTAAATTCCGATATCGGGTTTAGCCGATCCTGCTTAACCGTTTCCACTCCGCAAGGAGCGGAAACGAAGGGAACCGCCGAATTCCTTGTTAAATCGGCGATTCCCGAGGGCACGTAGCTCAGCCGGTTAGAGCGCCACGTTTACACCGTGGATGTCCGGGGTTCGAATCCCTGCGTGCCCAAAGAACAGGTCATTGCGCCGCAAGTTCCCATGCGTTTTCTGCACTGAAATTTGGCTACTGCCGGTACCATTCATGCACCTTGGTAGCCTCGGCCTCCACTTCGGGAAACGGCCCGGCACCCGGATATCCTTCCCTGCCTTACGGTTGAAAGTGTTTAAAGAAAAAGTGATATTGCACAATAAACTAACAGTAATGACATTGTTATATTAACTACTTTTTTATGGTTGATAAATATTTTTGGCTCTAGACCATCATCCCTTGAAAATTTTGGCAACGATCTTAAACAAATCATCGTCCCGGTGATTGTGCCGAAACTCGCACTCCTTAAGATGTAGCACGAACTTGCCCGAAGCGCAACCGTTGAACTTCGCAAGGTTTTGCGTGGAAAATACCAGCAACCGCAAATTGTGGTGGAGCAAAATACCACAAATGGCGAAATCCGAACCGCCAGGTGAGCATATACCGTTTGTTATATGAAGTTGGTGCGTTTTTTTATTACCTTTATTTCAAATCATAAGTTTCATTTCCAAAATTACTAAAATTTACATCAATAATAAAAAATAACTTTGCTTAATATTAAAGCGTAGATAACGCTTACATCCTACAAAATTGAAGTTATATCATATTTTCCTTGTTTGACGTGCTTCTTACGAAGTTTAATGGAATTTTTGGGTACCTTGCCGATTGATGATAAACAATTTTTAACACAACCGCGTAAACCAAAGCCACCACAGGTTACAATTAAATCATATTGCCTGATATTTGTTTTATGTTTAATAACATACTGCCTCACAGGTTTTGCAAGATTCATTGCCCAGACAGGAGCAATAATAATTATATGTTCATAATCTGAAGGGTTACGTAAATGTCTCATTTCTTTTGTTTTTTCATCATATTGTAATTCGTCAAAATCACAATTCATTTTCTCAATTACGTCTTGAGCGACTTTTTTTGCCGTCCCGGTCTTTGAATAATAAACAACTAATGTTTTCATGGAATATTCCTCCGTTCCGTGTTCCGTATAAACTATATTATCATTAAATAATTATATTTTGTCAACCTACCAGCCCCAATTCCATATAACCCCATATATGCGAAATTCGCATAATTCCCGTTTAGCCAAGAAAAGGCGAAATTCACAGAACCTCCCCGTTCCGCACGTTACCCGCAACTTCCACTTTCAGTCTAGCGGAATTGAGGTTCCGTGTCAAGCGGTTTATGAAAGAAACACGCAAATTTTGTTCCTCAACACGACTTGCGCTGTTTCTTGATTCGCCCAGGATACTGCAAAATGCCATGTTCGCACCGATGATGGAGACGGAGCGTTTTGGAACAGGCTCCGCCCCCCTCCATGGTCCTAAGTCCCGATTCCCCCGCTCCCGACACGGTTCCCGCCGAGGAGGGCGGGAACCGTGTCGGCCATTCTCCGGGGGCGCAGGTCCGCCATCTAATCCCGGAACCCCAGCTTTTCGGCGTAGGCGCGGACCGCCTGTTCGAAGCAGGCCAGCGGCGGGCGGACGGTTCCGGCGCCGATCTGGCCGATTCCGGCTTCCCTGTGGGCGATGCCGGTGTTGATCACCGGGGTGATGCCGGTGGCGACCACCTTGCGGGCGTCGATCCCCAGGCAGAT
>WQZW01000015.1 GCA_009780545.1 Treponema sp. | reverse complement strand
TTGCAATTGCTTGTATTTTATCTGTCTTCATTTTCTGTCTTCCTGAATAAACGGATTGACGATCAAGGCACCAGATGCGGCGCATCCAATCTTACGGACGTAAGATTGGGGAAGCTTACCGACATCTTTGAAATCATGCAGGCCCTTACCTGCCGCCGCCGTAGTTTTTCATGATTCTTCGTTTATTCGTATCGAAATCCATTCCGGTTTCGCAAGTCCGGTATCGCAGCAGAGCATCGACAACGGCGATGTTTTTATTTTCCGGCGGCGATTTTTTTTTATTTTTTACTTGACTCCGGTTTTCGGCATGCCTATCTTGCTTGAAAAGGGCACGGGTGGATTTAAAATAGGCACGGCATCGTAGGTTGAGCAACAGGAATTGCAAAAGAGCATCCTCTGTCATCGAACCCAAACGTGTACATTAATCCGCGTCCACCCTCCCGGGGAGAAGTATGAAAATAGGGTTTCGTATCACGTTGGTAATGGGCATCATGAGCGTGGTCAGCGTCGGGCTGCTGGGCACGGTTCTGGTGCTTCGCGCATGGAACGCGGCGGAGGAGCTGGCTTCCGGTCTGGCGCAGGCCACGGCGCGGCAGGTCGCCAGCGAATTTTCCAACTTTCTGGAAAACGAGTGGGACAAGGTGGCCACCGCCGCCGTCGCCATGGGGCAGTACGAGAAAATTCCGGTCGAGGGAAGGCGGCCTTTCCTGGACGGCCTGGTACTGGCCCTGCTGGAGGAGAACGACGCCGCCATCCATGTCTGGAGCATCTGGCTTCCGGACGTCCTTGAGGGCGACGATTCGGCGCGGGCCGGCCTGGGGCTCCCCGGCACGAACGAGGAGGGGCGTTTCATTCCGGGCTACGTCCTGAAGCGCACCGACGAGCTCGTGCGGTATCTGGCCGAGGATTACGAAAACGAGGATTATTTCCGGCTGCCGATGCAGGGCAGGCAGATCATCACCAATCCCTACGACCGGGTCCTCGCCGGCGAGCTGCGGTACCCCAGCACCATCGCCGCCCCGATCCGCAATTCCGCAGGTGACGTCGTCGGCGTGCTCGGGGTCGACATGGGGCTGCACCTGACCCTGCAGCCCATAGGACAGGACTTCAGGTGCGCCTTCTCCGGCACGCTTGCGCTGGCCATGAGCGCCAACGCCACGGTGGTTTCCCATGCCGACGCGGACAACCTGGGCCTGAGCCTTGCCCAGGCGGAGGGGGAACTGCTCGGCGAACACCTCATCCCGTTCGACAAGGCGGTTCGCGAAGGGCGGGAGTACGGCTTCGACGTGGCCATGCGGGGCGGACATTACCATGTGCTTACCGTTCCGGTGCGGATTTCGGATTTTCCGGACCAATGGGCCTTCGCCATCGCCATACCGATGGACGAGGTGCATGCCGGAACCTACGCGATGATAAAGTTCGCCGCGATAATCGGGGCGCTGACCATCGTCCTTGCGATCCTGGTCGCCTTTTTCATCTCCAGGTCGATCGCCAGGCCCATCGTCAATATGTCGCATGTCCTCAACGACATAGCATCCGGCGACGGGGACCTTACCGTGGCCCTGCCGGAAACCGGATCCGGCGAGACCGCGGCCGCGGCGCGCTTTTTCAACATGACCATCGCCAAGATACGGGAGCTGGTCCTGTCGATAAAGAACCAGGCCGAGGCCCTCACGAAAATCGGCGACGACCTTGCCGTCAACATGACGGACACGGCCTCGGCGATGAACCAGATCAGCTCGAACATCCAGAGCATCAAGGGCAGGATCATCGGCCAGAGCGCCAGCGTTACCCAGACCAACGCCACGATGGAACAGGTGACGGCGAACATCGACAAGCTGTCCGGGCATGTGGACAGGCAGAGTGCGGCGGTCTCGTCCGCGTCCTCCTCCATCGAGGAAATGCTGGCCAACATCCAGACGGTGACGGCGACGCTTGCCAGGAACGCCGCCGACGTGCAGGACCTCAAGGAATCCTCGGAAACCGGACGTTCCGGCCTGCAGGAAGTGGCCGCCGACATCCTGGAAATCGCCCGGGAATCGGAGGGGCTTCTGGAGATCAACACGGTGATGGAAAACATCGCCAGCCAGACGAACCTGCTTTCGATGAACGCCGCCATCGAGGCCGCCCATGCCGGGGATGCCGGAAAGGGATTCGCCGTGGTCGCCGACGAGATCCGCAAGCTGGCCGAAAGTTCCGGCGACCAGTCGAAGACCATCGGCCTGGTATTGAAAAAGATCAAGGGCTCCATCGACCGGATCACCGGCTCGACCGAAAAGGTCCTCAAACGGTTCGAGTCCATCGACCGGGGCATACGGACCGTGGCCGAGCAGTCGGAGAGCATGAGCGCGGCGATGGACGAGCAGAGCCAGGGAAGCCGGCAGGTGCTGGACGCGTCGGTGCAGGTCAGCGAGATCACCGGCGAGGTGCGGCACGGCTCCAGGGAAATGCTCGAGGGCAGCCGGGGGGTCATCGAGGAAAGCCACCGCCTCGCCGGAGTCACCCGGGAGATCACCGACAGCATGAACGAGATGGCGATCGGCGCGACCCGGGTCAACGGGGCGGTGAACAGCGTCAACGAACTGTCCGGCCGGAACCGGGAGAACATTTCCGCGCTGGTGGCGGCGGTTTCGCGGTTCAAGGTTTAGTACAATGCGGGGGGCCAAGCCCCCCTCCACTTCAAACGCCGAATCCAAACTGCCAAGGCAGCTTGGATTCGGCGTTTTCCGTTACCCCCCGAGCGGGGGTTCCACCCCCGCAACGCCCCCGCATTTCCGGGATGACCTTCCATCTTTGGGCCCCAACCCCGGCAATGGCAGCTTGGACTCGGAGATCGCCTCCACCCCTCCGGTCTGCGCCCGGAGGCTTCTTCCGGCTTGGGGATTTTCTCGCTCTCGCAATACCTTGGTTACAGGGGATATTGCCTAGCCTTCAACGCCGGCAATAGCGGCCCTTACCTTCAGCACCGCCGCGGGCTCCACGGTCCAACCCGCATGGCAGGTTGGACTTGGAGTTTTGCCAAGCAAAACTCCACCCCTCCGGTCTGCGCCCGGAGGCTTCTTCCGGCTTGGGGATTGGTCGGCTCTCGCAACACCTTGGTTACAGGGGATACTGCCTAACCTTCGGCGTTCGCAATAGCGGCCCTTACCTTCAGCACCGCCACAGGCTCCACGGTCCAACCTGCATGGCAGGTTGGACTTGGAGTTTTGCCAAGCAAAACTCCACCCCTCCGGTCTGTGCCCGGAGGCTTTTTCCGGCTTGGGGATTGGTCGGCTCTCGCAACACCTTGGTTACAGGGGATACTGCCTAACCTTCGGTGTTCGCAATAGCGGCCCTTACCTTCAGCACCGCCGCGGGCTCCACGGTCCAAGCTGCATGGCAGCTTGGACTCGGAGATCAGTTCAAGCTGCCGTAGACAGCTTGAACTGCCTCCACCCCTCCGGTCTGCGCCCGGAGGCTTCTTCCGGCTTGGGGATTTTCTCGCTCTCGCAACACCTTGGTTACAGGGGATACTGCCTAGCCTTCGGTGTTCGCAATAGCGGCCCGCACCTTCAGGATCATTGAAGGCTCCACCGACAATTCATCAACTCCCATCTCCATAAACGTGGCCGTCAGCGAAAGGTCGCCGGCGAGGTTTCCGCAGATGCCGCACCAGATGCCGGCCTTGTGGGCGTTTTCCACGGTCAGGCGGATAAGGCGGAGGACGGCCTCGTGGGCCGGCGGGGAGAATTCGGCAAGGGATTCGTTCTGGCGGTCGACGGCAAGGACGTACTGGGCAAGGTCGTTGGTCCCGATGCTGAAAAAATCGACTTCCCGGGCAAGGATGTCGCCGAGCAGGGCGGCCGCCGGGGTTTCGACCATTATCCCCAGGGGAATCTCCTTGAAGGGAATCCCTTCTTCGGCAAGTTCCCGACATACATCCCGAACCGCCGCCTTCGCCCGGGCCAGTTCCTCGGGCGAACTTATCATCGGGAACATCAGCGAGGCGTTGCCGACGACCGATGCCCTGAAGATGGCCCGAAGCTGGGTACGGAAAATCTCCGGCCGGGTAAGGCAGAGCCGGATCGCCCGCATTCCCAGGGCCGGGTTTTCCTCCGGCGGAAGGTCCATGTACGGAAGCCGCTTGTCGGCCCCGATGTCCAGGGTGCGGATGATTACCGGGCGGTCGCCCATCAGATCGAGCACCGCCGCGTAGCTTTCGTACTGGGTTTGTTCGTCCGGAAAATCCTCCCGGCCGAGGTACAGGAATTCGCTGCGGAACAGGCCGACGCCCTCGGCATCGGCGGCAAGGGCGGCGGATGCGTCGGCGGCCGAACCGATGTTGGCGTATAGCTTTATCCGTCGGCCGCTTGCCGTCAGCGTGGGCTTCCCGCGAAATGCTTCCAGATTCCTGCTTTCGGAACGTTGCTTCTCGGACTTTACATGAAGGATTTGGCGGGTGGGAAGATCCGGCTCGACGTACAGGGTTCCGGTTCCGCCGTCGAGCATCGCCGCCCGGCCTTCAAAACCGGAATCGAGGGAAGGTCCGAGGGCGACGATCGCCGGGATTCCCATGGTACGGGCAAAGATCGCCATGTGCGAGCCCGCCGAACCCTGCCTGCAGAGCAGAGCCCTCACCTTCGAGCGGTCCAGGAGCGCCGTCCTGCTCGGGCTGAAGTCGTCGGCGACCAGGATGTCGGCCCCGCCGCCGGCCGCTTCCGGACCCTGCGAAACATCGGCGAGGATGCCCAGCAGCCGGTCGGAAACGTCCCGAACGTCGCTGCCCCTGGAACGCAGGTCCTCGTCCTCCATCCCGACGAAAACGGCGGCAAGCCGAAACCCCACCTCGCCCACCGCATACTCGGCACAAACCCGCTCCTCCCGAATGATCTCCACGATCGGATCGGTGTACTCGGTATCCTCCAGCAGCATCCGGTGCATCCGAAAGACGGCGGCGTTCTCCTTCCCCAGCCTGTCCTCGGCCAGGGCCGTAAGCCCGTCGAGCTGCCGGCCGGCGGTCTCCAGCGCCCGCAGGAACCGTCCTTCCTCCGCCGCCGCGTCCTCGACAATCCGCCTTTCGGTCGAAACCGCAGCCGTCTCCAAAAAACGCAGCCTTCCCGAGGTGATCCCCGGGCTTACCCCTTTCCCCCGTAACGTAACCATAACCCATTGTAGGCTTTGCCTCGGCCCGGTAACAAGTAGCTGTCCTGAAACGCGGAAACCAATCCCGCAAACCGAAGCGGCCCGTCTTCCCGCGAAGGATAAATCGCCCGCTCGGCGGGCATGCCCACCGAATCCCCTTCCTTAATTAAGGCAACGCCGGGGGTTGACAAAGGCCGGGCGGGGAGGCTAGGCTTAATACCGCTTCGGTAAACATGGGCGACAAGTCCGGGTTGCGAGGGGGACCGGCGCATCGCCGACCTGATTATTTAACGCTGCGACCGGGATACGGGATTCCCCGTTGGTTCCGGCGGGAGGTTTATGTGCAAAATGTTCTTTCATTCGTGAAGGATATTCCCGTTCTGATGAAGACCTATCTGTCCGTCCGGGTTTTTGAGGATATCTACCAACTTATTGCGATACGTTGCAAAAGGATGACCAAGCTTTTTCCGATCGAGATACACGTTGTCGAGCACTGCAACCTGAACTGCAGGGGCTGCAATCATTTTTCCTGCATCGCCGAAGAGGGATTCCTCGACCTTGAAGCCTTCGAGAAGGACTTCGCGCGGCTGGCCGAAATTTCCAAAAAATACTTCGCGATAAAAATTCTCGGCGGCGAGCCGCTGCTCCATCCCCAAATTACGAAGTTCTTTGACATTGCCCGTTCCCATTTTCCCACGACGCGGATACAGATAACCACCAACGGTATCCTGCTTCCGGGGAAGGACGAGGAATTCTGGAACAACTGCAAAAAAAACCGGATCGTCATTTCCGTCAGCCAGTATCCGATAAAGCTGGACAAGAAAACGATAAACGGTCTGGGGAAAAAATACGGGGTGAAAATCGAATACACCGGTTCCAGCGATCCGGACCGCATGTGCAAGCTGCCCATCGACCTGTCGGGCAGCCAGGACATCGAAAAGAGTTTCCGGAAGTGTGCCATAAGCTGGGGCTGCTGCGTCACCCTGCGGGATGGCAAGCTTTTTACCTGCTGCATTGTCGCCCACAGCAGATTTTTCAACGAGTATTTCAAGCAGAATCTTGAGGTCGGCGAGCATGACTACGTCGACATCTACAAGGTAAAAAATCGGGAGGAGATCATCGATTTCCTGCAAAAACCGTTTCCCTTCTGCCGTTACTGCAATACCTCCGAAACCCGTTTCGGCCAACGGTGGGAAGTGTCCGCCAAGGACATTACCGAATGGGTTGACTGAGTTCCCCAAGGAGAAAGCATGTTCCTAAAAAGAGTTTCGTTCCGGATTTGCCTTCTTGCCTTTTCCTGCATGCCGCTTTTTGCCCAGACGCATACTGCCGTTCCCCTGGACGACCGGGTGTATTACATCCTGGAACAGGCCGAGCTGCGCGGCCTTTCCGGTCCGCTTTCCGGGAGAAGGCCGTACAGCCGGGACGTCGTGGTCAAGGCCATAAACGAAATACTCGGGTCCGGAAATTCGGGCAGGTTGACCGCTTCCGAGCGGGACATCCTGCGCAGGTATCTCGACGGTTTTGCCGTGCCGAAACCCGGGCTTGACATGGGCAGGGGTTCCTTTTACGCGGAGTCCGAGCTGGGACCGAACGAAATTCCGGTAACGGCGGAGATACGGGTCGGGGCCGACTTCGAGGGATCGGGCGGTTTTTATTTTCCCGAAGGCCGGGAATACCTGGGCCTGGAACTGTGGGTGAGGGCGCAGGTGAACGGCGACGTGGGAAGGCACCTGTCCTACGGGTTTTCCGCCGAGGGCGGGCTGATGCGGCTTCCCCGGAAACGTCTGGGAACCTACAATACCTACTACGAGGGCTTTGTCGACAACGGCGAATTTCAGAACAGGGTTATCGACGTCTACAGCGAACCGCTATCCCATTTTCCCTTCAGCCACAGGAAACGCTGGGACGGTTCGATTTATTTTTTTGACAACCTTTCCGTTTTTTCAAGTTGGCCCGATGATTTTGCCGGCGCCTACAACCTGAACTCGGAACTTTCCCTGTCGTTCCTGGAAAACAAACTTACCGCCCGGCTTGCCCGGCTTCCCCGCGAATGGGGGTCGGTTCCCCTGGGATCGAGCATGGCGCTGAACGGGGCCGCGCGGCCCTTCCTTGCGTTGGAGGCCGAGTTTAATCCGTTCCCTTGGTTCGGCATCGCCTCGATGACGGGCGTCCTCGAATACCACAATGCCGAGGGAATCAAAAAATCGGCGATGAATTTTCAGAATGCCTATTCGATAACGATGCTTCAGTTCAGGTATAAAAATTATTTTTTCCTCGATCTCGGGGAGATGGTTGTTTGGCCCAAACGCTTCGAGATCGGCTATCTTTCCCCCATTACCAACTCGATTTTTTACCAAAACAATATCGGCGATTTTGACAACATGGCGGCGATGGTCAACCTCAAGACCCGGCGCCCGGGATTCGGCAGCGTCTGGGCCTCGCTATTCTGGGACGAGGCATGGTGGGTGTCCAACTTTGCCGAGCTTGACCGCACGATGATCGCCGTGCAGGCCGGCTGGGAAATCGGCCTGCCGATACTGTCCTTTTCCTCGCTTACGTTCAGCTACACGAAAATCAATCCTTACACCTACACCCACAACCGAAATTTCAATCCCTGGTACGGCGACAACACGATGGAAACCTCGTACACGAACAACGGCGTCAGCCTCGGGCATTATCTTCCTCCCAATTCCGACGAATTCCTGCTGAGGTTCAAAACGATGCCGGCAAAAAGCCTTGTCATGAATTTTCAGTACCAGCTTATACGGCACGGGGCGCATTACGGTTCGAGCGCCGTCGACGGCAGCCACCTCCTTTCCGAACTGGACCCCGAAAAACGGGACGGCAGCAATCCCGTGCTGAAAAGGTTTTTCCTTCGGGACGGCGCCTATCGGTGGATGCACCTGCTGAGGCTTGGCGGCGAGTGGTCGCTTCCGGGAATCCCGGTCGCCCTTTTCGGCGAGATGGGCGTCAATATAACCTATTTCACCAACACCTTTGACCGGTCGGGGGCCACGGCTCCGGCCAATTCCGGCTCGCCGCGGGATTTTAGGATAATCGACACGGCGGAATATCCCCGCTCGACGGGCGTGATGGCCAAAATCGGGATCAGGATTTTTCCTTGAATAAGTCGAACTCCTGTAACGCCGATTTCCCTTATTGCGGGATATTCGGGAATATGGTACACTGGGCACCATGAATCGGATTTGCGGGAGCATTGTGGGTTTTCGTCCGGAAGGATGGTTGGGTGAGATACGCTTCCTGATTGCCATGCTTCTTACCGCAGCCCTGTGCCTGGGAGTTCCCGCGCTTCGGCCCCGGCAGGGCGGGGCCCAGGAAGTTGCCGAACCCGGACTTTCGGCGGAGGACTTCGAGTCCGGCCAGGGGATCGGCGGCGCCCATCTTGAGCGGGACCAGGCGGAAGAACAGCTTATTTCGTTGCTGGAATCGGCGGGCATACGGGAAAACCGGCGGGCCAGGCCCCTGGCGTACCGCACCCACGTCATCAAAAACGGCGACATCATCGGGGAACTTGCCGTCAGCTACGACCTGAACGAGGGCACCATTCTTTCCGTCAACAATATAAAGAACGCGAGACTTTTGCAGATAGGGCAGGTACTGCGTATTCCCAACCAGGACGGTATCCTTGCGGTGATCGCCAAGGGGGAAACGCTTGAGACGCTGGCCGAACGGTACGGTTCGGATGCCGGGGCGATAATGGTCGCCAACCAGCTTTTTTCCGAGCGGGTGTTGCCGGCAAGCACGGTTTTCATTCCGGGCGGGCGGCTGAGCTGGGAGGAACGGCAGGAGATAAACGGCGACCTGTTTATCTGGCCGATTACCGGGATTATCAGTTCGAACTTCGGCTGGCGGGGCGATCCTTTCGGGACCGGCCGACGGGAATTCCACAGCGGGATGGACATTGCCGCCCTGGTGGGGACTCCGGTGCGCGCGGCCATGGCCGGCAGGGTAAGTTCGACCGGTTTCGACCCGGTGCTGGGCAATTTCGTGATAATCACCCATGCCCGCGGCTACCGTACCCTGTACGCCCACCTGAGCCGGATACGGACCCGGCAGGGGGAGTACGTGGGATCGGCCCAGCACATCGGCGACGTGGGCAGCACGGGCCGAAGTACCGGGCCCCACCTGCACTTCAGCGTGTACAGTCAAGGTTCCCTGGTCAACCCCAGAACCGTACTCCGTTAGTACATGTCCGTCGTACCTTTGCTGTTGTTTATCCTCGTCTCCTCGCTTCCGGCCTTCCTGGTGTTCCTCTGGTTCCGCCTGGGCCGCAGGCGAATTCCCGGAAGCTTTCCCCTTTGGCTGCTTGTCGGCGCCGGGTCGCTGTTTCTGGCCCTGTTCCTGCAGGTCGCCGTCCTTGAATTGGGAATCCTGCCCGCAACCGGGAGCAGGACCGGCTTTTTCCTGGAAACCTTCGTCCGCATCGCCTTTACCGAGGAACTTAGCCGATTTCTGGTACTTGCGCCGCTGTGCCTCTTTTTTAGGCGGAAGGGCAGGCCGGAGATGCCGGGAGCGGAGGCGGGAAGGGCGGCCGGGCTCGTCGCCGGCCTTGGTTTCGGGATTCTCGAAAGCGTGAACTACGGGGCCGGATCCCCGCTCGGCCTTTTTGCCAGGCTCTTCGGCTCGATTCCCCTGCATGCCGCCTGCGGGAGCAGGGTGGGGGAGGTGGCCTTTACCCTTGGGGAAAAGCCCGGATCGGCGGTTCTGCGGTTCCTGTCCGCAGTCGCCGTCCACGGAACCTACAACATCCTTGCCGGAACTCCGGGGAACCTTGCCTTGATCGGGTCGATCCTCATACCGCTTCTTGCCCTGGCGACCTCGGTTCAGGCGATAGCGGCCGGGCGCAAGTAACCGCCGGTCTCGCCTGCCTATCTAGATCTGATCCCTGCCGGAGACGACCCGGCTGATAAGGCCGTAGGAGGTCGCCTCGGCGGCGTCCATCCAGTAGTCCCGGTCGGTATCCTTTTCCACCTGGCTTACCGGGTTTCCGGTTTCCCGGGCGATCAGTTCGTTGATCTTGGCCCGCAGCTTCTCCAGTTCCTTGGCATGGATTTCGATGTCGGTGGCCACGCCCCGGATGCCGGACAGCGGCTGGTGGATAAGATAGTGGCTGTTGGGCAGCCCGAGCCGCCGTTCCTTCGGGGCGGCAAGCTGGATGATCGCCGCCGCGCTCGCCACCAGTCCCATCCCTATGGTCCAGACTTCCGGCTTGATGAAACGGATCATGTCGAAGATGGCATAGCCGGCATCGGCGTCCCCGCCGGGGGAATCGATGAAAATCCGCACCGGTTCGTCGTTCATGGCCTCCATAAGAAGAAGCTGGCGGATGGTTTTCTCGGCCAGCGATTTGCGTATCTCCCCGGTGAGCAGTATCGTCCTCGTCTTCAGCATACGCCCGGTAAGGGCGCCCTGCCGCTTTTCGTTTTTCTCGTTGCAGGCCTCTTCTTCGCCCTCCGCAAACCGGCTTTCCCCCAGATTTCTCGTCGATGAACGCATATTACCCTCCGAAACGTAGGAGCGATCTCGGCCCCTCAGGTCCACTATAAAGGTTTTGGCGGGGTATGTCCATCAGTCGGTTTGTGGTAATGTTGGTGGAAACTGGGGGTCCATCCTCCGATGGAAGATGGACTTGGAGTTTTGCTCTGCAAAACTTCATCCCGTAAATGCGGGGCGTTGCGGGGCAGTCGCGCACTGCTCAGGCTAAAGCCTTCGCGCCATTTTTCGTCTTGGGCGCCTTTATTGGCGCTCTCGGCGTGGAGCCTTTTTCATTCATGCGCTGCGCGCGCATTCATTGGCCGCCCCGATTGGGGGGTAGCGGAAAAGCCGAAAGCTTTGAAGCGAGGGGGCCGGGCCCCCCTCGTTATGATTCCGCCGTTCCTTCGAATCAGGAAGGGCAAATTTGCAACCGGGCCCGTATTGACCGATACTTTATTATGGAAGGAAAGCGGAATTTCGAGGACAAGGAGTTGAGGTATGGGCGGAACGATAGGAATAAAGGTCGCCGACGGGAATTTTTACCCCATTCTGGGCGAGAATGTCAGCGTGGGGAAGAAGCTTGTCCTTACCACGGTCCATGACGAGCAGAATAGCGTGCAGATCGACCTCTACCGGAGTTTCGCCGGGTCGATGCTGGACGCGCAGTACATCGGCAGCCTTCTGGTGCAGGACATTAGGCCGGGCGAGAAGGGAGAGGCCTCGGTCTGTATGACGATTTCCGTCGACGGGGACGGCTACATCACCGCCGAGGCCTTCGACCTGAACGCCCCCCCGGAAAGCGACCACCATATCCTGAACGTGTCGCTGCGGACACTGGATACCGTGACCGATCCGGAGGACTTTCCCGATTTCGATCTCGATCAGCCCGCCGGCATCGGAAGTCGGAAGGAACCGGTTTCCGGGCACCGAGGGCTTTCCTGGGGAATCCTTGCCGCCGCCGTGATCGTGGCCCTGGGAATCGCCATTCTGTGGTTCCTGCTCCTGCGGGGAACCTTGGCAGGAAGGCCGGAGCGTCCGCAGGAGGAGCGGCCGGCACTTACCGGGCAGGCCTCCTCCGTCGAACCTCCGTCGCCGGGCGGCGGAAGCGAACCTCCGGTGATCGTCGCCCCGACAAGCCCGCCGGAACCGGCGCCGCCTGCCGCCAGGGAACGCCCGCCGGCGCCGGTAATGTCGTACCGGGTGCCGCAGACGATTCCGCCGAACGGGATTTCCTACGAGGTCCGCTGGGGCGACACGCTTTGGGACATCGCCGCCGCCTTCTACCGGGATCCGCTTTTGTACCCGAGGATCGCAAGGCACAACAATATCGCCAATCCGGACCGTATCCTGGCAGGTTTCCCGATCAGGGTTCCGCCGTTGCCTTGAATCCCTGTGCGGACGGTCCAATCGACCATGGGTCGATTGGACTCGGAGTTTTGCAAAGCAAAACTCCACTCCGCCGGTTTCAACCGGCGGCCTTTTCCGGCCGGGGGATTATCCGGCCCCGCCGGAACCTTCGCCGCGTACCTGCGGAAGTTCGTAGCCACCAAGGAGCAAAGAAGGTCCAACCTGCCACGGGCAGGTTGGACTCGGAGTTTTGCGAAGCAAAACTCCACCCCACCGGTTTTCAACCGGTGGCTTTTTCCGGCTTTGGGATTATTCGGCCGGCTACGGCAGCCGGGGAATGCGGAGCTCGACAGCGGGCCGGCATGCGGACTATACTGGAGATAGAATGACGGAACAGAGGTTGGACATTTCCGCCCTGAAAAGGGCGGCCG
>WQZW01000014.1 GCA_009780545.1 Treponema sp. | reverse complement strand
GATGTTTGCCATCGGAACCGGAAGCAGGTTCGAGTGGAAAGTTCCCAGGTACTTGAAAAGCGGAACGTCAAGGAAGTTAGCCGCCGCCCTTGCAGTTGCCATCGAAACTCCGAGGATTGCGTTAGCCCCAAGGTTACCTTTGTTTTCGGTACCGTCCAGCTTGATCATCGTGCGGTCGATGTCCACCTGATCCAGAGCATCCAGCCCCTGCAGTTCCTGCGCGATGACGTTGTTCACGTTGTCCACCGCCTTCAGCACGCCCTTGCCCAGAAAGCGGGCCTTGTCGTTGTCCCGCAGCTCCACCGCCTCATGCTCGCCGGTCGAGGCCCCCGACGGAACCGCCGCCCTTCCCAGCGACCCGTCCTCCAGCACCACGTCTACCTCGACGGTGGGATTCCCCCGCGAATCGATGATCTCCCGGGCCTCCACGTACTCGATAATGCTCATTCTTCCCTCCAGTTCCAGTAATTGATGTGTCAAGTATTGTGCTTTCGGGCGAAGAAGTCAAGGGCGGAAGCTAAGAAGAAGAATCGGGAAGGCGGCCAACAAAGGCGTGCATCGCACGCAGGTGACAAAGGCGCCACGCCGAGAGCGCCAATGAAGGTGCCCAGGACGAAAAATGGCGCGAAGGCTTTAGCCTGAGTAGCGCGCGACTGCCCGTTACCCCCCGCATTTATCGTTGACTTCGCATTCCCTGCCCGGTTTACTTCAAGCCCGCTAACCGATACCCTGTAGCGATATGATTCAGACGGGTTTTCTGGGGGACATTCTTTCCGGCAGGTTGAAGCCGGACGCGGTGCTGGACCTTTCGGCCGGCGGGCGGGCGGTAATACTCAGCGACCTGCATATGGGGGCCGGCCTGCGGGACGACCTGGCCCATCAGGGGGAACTGGTGACGGCCCTGCTGCGGGACTATTACCTGGAACGGGGCTGGATTCTCGTGCTGAATGGCGACATCGAGGAGCTGCATCGGCATCCGCTGCACCGCATCCGGGAACGCTGGGGCGAGCTGTACCGGGTTTTCGCCCTTTTCGCCGAGGCCGGCAGGCTGTACAAGCTGGTCGGCAACCACGACGACGCCCTCCTCCACCGCAAGTCCTACCCTTTCAAGCTGCACCAAATGATCCGGATCGAGACCGGGACGATTCCGGCCTACGTCTATCACGGGCACCAGCCTTCGATAGTGTACTCCAACTTCAACAAACTGATGGGGATCGGCATACGCTACGTCCTGCGGCCCTTCGGCATCGGGAACATCTCCTGGAGGCGGAATCCCTACCACCGCTACGCCGTGGAAAAGGCCGCCTACGACTTTTCCTTGGAACAAAACTGCATTTCGATCATCGGGCACACCCACCGGCCGCTGTTCGAGTCGCTGGGCAGGTTCGAGTACATCCGCTTCGAGATCGAAAGCCTCTGCCGCCGGTTTCCCCTGTCTTCCGGCGAGGAGCGGGAACGGATACGGTCCGAGGTGGAGTTCCTCCGGGTCGAGCTGGGCAAACTGAGCCGCAGCGAACGCCGTAGCGTCCTCCGCCAGAGTCTGTACGGCCAGGAACTGCCGGTGCCCTGCCTGTTCAACTCCGGCTGCGCCATCGGCCGCAAGGGGCTGAACGCCATCGAGATAAGCGCCGAGGACATCGCCCTGACGTACTGGTTCGAGCGGGGCAAGGGAAAACGCTTCGTGGGCCGGGGCGAGTACCGCACCGAGGAAATCGCCGACGGCCGCTACCTCAGGGCCGTCCTCAACCGGGAAAGGCTTGACAGCATCCTCGCCAGGATCAGCCTGCTGGGAGGAAAAGATTCGGGCTGGGCGACGGGGGGAACAAACGGTGCAGGTTGAGCGGCACAACCGATTTGCACCGTGCCCGAATCACTCCAGCACCGGATTGTCAACCTCGATCTTGTCGGCATCCCGGAAAGGTGCCAAGCTTGCGACCATGGTTACCACCGCCCGGGACCTGTTAATGACGTAGTGCGTTTCCAGCGGCTCTATGTGGATAAACTGTCCGGGGCCAAGGTCGTGCGGCTTTCCGTCGACGACTATGGTAACGTTTCCGTCAAGAACGTAGAAATTTTCCTCCATCGTTTCGTGGTAGTGGGCGCGGAAGTCCTCTCCGGGCAGAAAGCGCACGACGGCGAAATTCATCCGCGGGCCCTTCATAAGGTACTTGGGACCGGAATCCCCGAACCGGAATTCCCTGTCTTTTTCGTCAACGATAAACATTTTTTTCTCCTTAAAAAACTGTTTCAAAGTCCCGGCGCCGACCACATGTGCCTGGTGATCTTTTCGTCGCTCAGACGCAACTGCGGCGCATAGGCCGCCTTCCATCTTTCGTACGCGCGTGCGTAGATCTCGCCGTTTTCGTTATCCGGTGTGAACGTCTTTTCCCTTTTGGCCAGTCGCCGGGCCGTTTCCTTCACTTCGGGATACATCCCAATTCCCTTTCCGGCCAGTATCGCCGCTCCCAACGCCGTGGCCTCTTTTACCACCGGAATCTCGACGGGGATTCCCAGCGCGTCGGCCAGTATCTGCGGCCACAGGCGACTCTTTGCGGCGCCGCCCGCAAACACGATTTTCTCCGGACGCTTGCCGACCGCATTTTCCACAAGGAGCGCATGCCCGCGCGTTACCAGTGCGGCGTTCTCCAAGAGTGCCCTATAGAAGGCGCTTTTGCCATGCGTTTCCGGGTTCAGGGAGAAATTAAGGAAGCTCGGCGCGGCGTGTTTCCAGTCGATGTAGTTCATCACGTTCGAGAACGTGCAGATTATGCCATGCGCGCCGGGAGGTACGCCGGCGGCGGCCCTGTCCATAAGTGCGTACGGATCGGCGTTCGTCCGTGCGGCCACGCTTTTTTCCTCGGCACAGAATGCGTCTCGGAACCAGCGCATGGCGAGCCCCGGAAAAAACGCTATCGCCTCGTATTGCCACAGGTCCTCGACTGCGTGGCAGTTCACACGGACGCTGCACTCAGGCGGGCAGACGGGGGATGCGGTGTTGTACTCGTATTGCCAGAAGCTGCCGCCGAACACGACGGCTTCGTTTTCGCCCACGACTCCGACCCCGACGGTGCCAAGTTGCGCGTCGCCTCCTCCGATCACCAGCGGGGTTCCCCGTGCAAGCCCGGATTCCTCGGCGCCCTTTTGCGACACGGCGGCAATGGCCGTGCCGCATTCGGCCGTGTCCGGAAAAACATCATCCCGCAGTCCGCAGCGGTGCGCTATGTCCGCATCCCATTTCCTTGTTTTAAGGTTGAAGAGTCCCGTGGTGGATCCGTTGCTGGGATCCACGGCCAGGGTTCCGGAAAGCCTGTAGAGGATCCAGTCGTTGATCATTCCGATTTTGGCAATTTTGCTGTAAATGTCGGGAAGGTTGTTCTTTACCCACAAAAGGCGGGGAAGCGCGCTCAGGGCGAACGTTTGGCCGGATTCCATGTACAGTTCGCGTTCCAGGCCGTCGCCCATGCGCTTAAGCTGTGCGGCCTCGGCGGAGGCCCGCGCGTCCACGTTCGCGCAGGCCCAGATTTCGCTCCCGGCCGCATCGTACAGCACGATGCCCTCGCGCATGCATGTGCTGGAAACGGCGGCTATCCGGTGCGGGCTTATTCCCGTTTCCGCCAGAACTCCTTTTACGCAGGCGCATGTCGTTTCCCAATTGGCCTTCCAGTCGAAGTCCATGCTCCCAGGCCAGCGCGGATCCTCGCGATGCCTCCACTCGCGCTGCGTGCAGCCGAGTTGTCTGCCTTCGGGATCGAATACGACGGCTCGGACGCTGCCGGTTCCCGCATCGATTGCCATAAGGTAATCACCCTGCATGGTTTTCCTCCAAATTTGAATTTGGCCCGTTGTCGATAAGCCACTGGGCCGTGTCCTCGTCGGTAATCAGCACGTCCAGATAGCCGGAAGCCAGCGCGCCCCTGATCGCCTCGCGCTTGTTCTTCCCGGCGGCCACGCCGATCACGCCGGTCAGCGACTTGAGAACTTCGATAGGAGTGGTAACAAGTCTGTCCTCAATGGGGCTTGGGATCACATGCCCGTTCTTGTCGAAAAAATGGCACAGGATGTCCCCGACGGCGCCCTGCATTTTAAGGTAGAGAAAATCGTTGTTGGAAATGGTATCGGTTTTGACGATGGTGGCATCGCCGTCCATTCCGCCAATACCGACGACGGTGAAGGACGCGAGCGAGACCATACGCATAATCTCCTTTACCGGACGCTCCGCCATGATCGCGCCGACCATTTCCGGCGACGACATCAAAAGCGGCGCGGGTATAAGGAAGAGTTTGACGTTGAAGATGCTGGACCGGGTGTTGGGAAGGTAGATGCTTACCCCGCCGGTAAGCGAGATGCACGAAATGGGGCTTTTAACGCTTTTTGCAAGATTGTTAAGCGTTTTTCCCATCGTGTCGCCGTAGCCTATGTTAATGAATGCGTCGGGTTTGGCGCGGCTTCCTATGTACATTGCCGCGGCGTTGGCTATCGCGTCGTTAAGCCCGCGCGCCGAATCCACGTCGGGCGTGGGTATGACGAAGGAGTCCTTGAGGGAGTACGCCCCGACCACCTGCCTTTCCATCGTCATCCGCCGCTCGACGTTTTCCCTCATGGCGATCTTCACGATTCCGGTGCGTTTGGCCCTGTCAAGAAGCTTTATCACCTTCATCCTGGATATGCCCAGCGACTCGGAAATCTGCTGCTGGGTTTTTTCTTCCATAAAGTACAGCCATGCGGCCTTTACCGACAGTTCTTCTTCGATGTCCATAACCATACTTCAAATGTACCCTTAACGAACAATTGCGTCAAGGGCAAAAAATTTATCTTGACTAAAGCAGACGTATGGGGTAAAATGATTGCGTAAGTGCGATCAATGACACCGTTCTTGGTGATCTGAGGATCCCGAAACAGGGCTATCCTATCACGCTTGCTAAACAATTGTTTTTTAAATGAACAATTGTTTGAAATTTCGATTGTGGCAAAGGGGACTCGCCGTGGGCGTTATGACGGAAGCTGATCGAATTTCTCAGGGAAAAAACGCTCCGGCACTTTCCGTGCGCGGAATCTGCAAGTCCTTCGGCAAAAACGAAGTCCTGCGCGGAATCGACATGGACCTGTTGCCGGGGGAAGTGCTTGCGCTCGTGGGCGGCAACGGCGCCGGCAAAAGCACGCTGGTAAAGTGCGTGATGGGAATCCACAAGCCGGACAGCGGCGATATTTTTATTGGCGGCGAGCGGCTGGAATTTTCCAGGCCGGACGTATCGCTGGGCAGGGGCGCGTACCTTGTCCCGCAGGAGCCGATGCTGTTCCCCAACATGACGGCGGAGCAGAACGTGCTGATGGGTTTTCGCGAAAGGAAATCGGTGCTCAAAGCGCGGCTGGCGGCCATCGCGGAGCAGCTCGGCTGGAAGCTCGACCTTTCCCGCAGTGCAAGAACGTTGTCGATAGCGGAACAGTCGCTGGTGGAAATTCTGCGGGGCCTGTTGCGCGACGCGCGGGTTCTGTTCCTTGACGAGCCGACGAGCGCGCTCACCTTCGACGAGGCCGGTTCGCTTTTCAGGGTGATCGAGGCGCTCAAAAAGAAAAACATCGCCATCGTCTACATAACCCACCGCCTCAACGAAGTGTTCATGATCGCGACACGGGTTGCGATCATGCGGGACGGGCTTATCGCCCTTTCCGGCAGGGTCGGGGATTTCGACCGAGGAAAGCTGCTTGCCGGCCTTCTGCCGGAGGGCTTTTCCGGCAAGGCACCGGCGAAAAAAACTGCGGCGAGCGTGGCCGCACAAACGAAGCCGGTTTTCGAGCTGTGCAACTTCGGCGGTTACGGTTTCAGCGACGTGAACATGAGCATTCGTCCCGGCGAGGTTCTCGGGCTGTGCGGCGTCGTGGGCGCGGGCAGAACGGAACTTGCCATGACGATTTTTGGCAGGGACGCTTGTCTGTCGGGCCGGGCGTTGCTTGACGGCGAAAACATAACCGGCATGAAGACAAGCGCAATCATAAAAAGGGGAATAAACTACGTTCCCGAGGACCGCTTCCTGAACGGCGTTTTCAGAAACAGCAGTCTTGCCGTAAACCTTAGTTCCGCATACCTTTCGTCCATGTCGCGCTTTTTTGTAAATTTCACTGCGGAACGTGCCCTGGCGGAAAAATGCATAGGCGAATTCAGCGTGAAGGGATCGGCGCGTCAGGAAATGGCCAGCCTTTCCGGTGGCAATCAACAGAAAATTGTCATAGGCCGCTGTCTTTCGACCGATCCGCGCCTGGTCATTCTGGACGAACCGACGCGCGGGATAGATGCGGGAGCGCGCGGCGACATCTATGCGATCATCGCCGAACTTAAGGAACGCGGCGTTGCCATTCTTTTGATATCTTCCGACATGGAAGAAATCGTCGAGCTTAGCGACCGGGCGATGACGATGTTCCAGGGCAGGATAAACCGCGAATTTTCCTCAAGAGAAGAAATAACGGAAGACACTTTGACGCGGGCTTCTTTCGGTTCGTGCGAGGATGGCGGGATATGACGGGAATGCGCTTGTCGCCGCTTAAGGGCGCGCTCAAAATAAGAGAGCTTGTGCCGCTGTCGTTTTTGGCGGTTCTGTTTGTTTTTGTTGGGATCGTCAACAGCAATTTTCTAAGACTTGACAACGTTCTTTTGATACTGAACGACAGCGTGGTGTTCGCAATGCTGGCGATAGGCATATCCTTTGTCATCATTTCCGGCGAGATAGACGTTTCGGTCGGGGCAATCGCCGGCCTCTGCGCCGCCGTCGTCGCCACCATGGTTCGCGACGGAACGCCGTGGCAACAAGCGGCGGCGTTCGCACTGGTTCTGGGCTTGATCTGCGGCCTGGCGAACGGCCTGGGCTGCGTCCGGCTCAAAATACCTTCCATAATAATGACTCTGGGAACCGCCGCCGTTGTTAGGGGAATTGTCTTTTTGTACACCGACGGACGCTGGGTTACGGAATTGCCGGACCGATTCGTGAACCTTGCTCGGGTTTCGTTTCTGGGACTTTCGGCATTTTTCTGGATTGCCGCACTGGTCGCCGTCGTCGGCACGGTTCTCATGGCACGGATAAGGCAGGGCCGGTACTTTGCCGCAATCGGCGACAATGCGGCGTGTGCGGTGTTTTTGGGGATTCCCGTGCGCCTTACCAAAACCCTGGCCTTTGTCCTAAGCGGCCTTCTCGCCGCGGCGGGCGGAATCATGTTCGCCAGCAGGATAGGAATGGTTGCGCCGATGGCCGGTGCGGGCCACGAGATGCGCGCAATCGCCGCCTGCGTTCTGGGCGGCGTAAGTCTTTCAGGCGGCACCGGATCCCTTGTCGGCGCGTTTATCGGTGCCGTTCTGATAACGTCGATTCGCCCGATTCTCGTGTTCCTCAATTTCACGGCGGACGACGACTTTATTACCGGCATGATTCTTATCGTGATTATTGTTGCGGATGCGTTGCTAAAACAGAGGACGGCGGAACGTGCAAGACGGCAACGGCTTATTGCAAAGACGCGGCTTCTTGCAAAAACGCAGGAGGGTGAAAATGCCGGAACGACTTGAATGGAAAAAAGTTCTGTTTCGCTTTGAATTTTTTCTTTTGGCGTTGCTTATTGCGGAAATTTTAATTTTCGGTTACCTTAATCCCCGGTTTCTGCGCCCGCAGATTCTGTTCGGCAGTATAAACGATTTTCTGTCGATCTGCATAATCGCCCTGTTCGTCACGTTCGTTTTGATAACCGGCGGCATAGACATTCAGGCCGGCGCAATCGTCGGCCTCTCTTCGGTAACGGTGGGCCTTTTATGGCAGCAGGCGGGGGCGAACGTCTGGGTTGCATGCGCGTTCGCCCTTATGGTCGGGGCGGCGTGCGGCATGTTCAGCGGTTTTCTGGTGGCGTACGCCAGGGTGCAGGCGATGGTCGTAACGCTCGGCGGATCCTTCTTTTACGCCGGAGTTGCGGTAACGATGACAAGAATAGCCGGCGTGGAAGCGCACAGGGGGATAAGCGGTTTTCCGCAGAGCTTTACCGGTTTTACCTCGCTGCGCTTTTTCGGGATTCCTTTCCAGTTTGTTATTTTTATCATTCTTGCAACGATTGCCTTCGTTCTTCTGCACCGCACGAAATACGGCCGCCGCGTTTTTCTGTGCGGCATAAATCAAAATGCCGCCGAGTATTCCGGCATTAATTCCAGGCGCGTGATCATGAGCGCCTACATGCTTTCCGGTATGGGAGCCGCGCTGGCCGGGATCATCCTCACTTCCTATCTTGGAACTGCCAGGGCGGATTACGGAAGGGAACTTACCCTGCCTGTTATTACCGCCGTCGTCCTTGGCGGGACTTCGATTTTTGGGGGACGAGGCGGCGTTGTCGGCACGGCACTTGCGGCCCTGATAATCGGGGTGATGCGATCCGGGCTTTCCATGGTGGGAATATTCCCGCAGCATCAGGACATTCCCGTGGGAATTTTGCTGATCGCCGTTCTGGGCATACGGGGAATTGCATCCGGCGTTTCCGTTTCCTCACTTTTTAAAAGATTTGATTTCCGGTTGTTAACCGGAGGAAAAACTGATCTGACAGGAGAAAAAAGATGATTAAGAAAATTTGTATCGTCGTGTTTGCGTTCGTCATGGTGGCGGCACCCGCCATGCTGTTCGCCAGCGGGCAGCGGGATTCCGGCCAAAAGGAAATCTGGCTTATCCCCAAGCTTACCGGGAACGCTTTTTTCGAGGCCGCCAACGACGGCGCGCAGGCCCATGCGAAGGCCAACGGCTACACGGTGCGCTACGTCGGGCACCCGGAAGCTTCCGTCGCCGAGCAGGTACGGATTATCCGCCAGGCCATCGCGCAGGGCGTTGACGGCATTTCCGTTTCGTCGCTGGACGCTACGGCACTGGACGGGGCGATGCAGGATGCGATGAGGGCCGGCCTTGCGGTTACCACATGGGACGCCGACGTTTCCGGGAACGCGCGCTCCGTAATGGTTTCCCAGGGAACGCCGGACATTCTGGGCCGGATGCTGGTTGACATGGGAGTTGACGCGCTGCGGAACCGAGGCCTCGATCCCAACACCGCCATACGGTACGTGTGGCACTATTCCCAGGCGACGGTTGCCGATCAGAATTCGTGGAACGCCGCCGGCGAGGCGTACATCAGGCAGAATTTTCCGCGCTGGATCAACGTCCGTCCGGAAAACTACTACAGCAACCAAAACCCGGAACAGGCGCTCAGTGTCGGCCAGGCGATTTTGCAGGCACACGGCAACATCGACCTTATCATCTGCAACGACTCGACCGCGCTTCCCGGCCAGCTGCAGGCCGCGCAGAATCTGGGAAGAAACGCAAGCAACGTTACGATCACCGGCTTCGCTCCACCCAATTCCATAAAACCGTTTGCACGCGCCGGCATAGTCGAGCGATGGGGCCTTTGGGATGCGGGCCAGCAGGGCGCGCTTGGGGCGTACCTTGCGTTCCACCTGGCTTCCGGCAAGCAGATCAGGATAGGCGACAAGATCAACGTTCCGGGCATCGGAACGGTCGAGGTTCTTCCCAACACCGTGCTTGATCCCGGAGCCTTCACTTCGCCGACTTCCGGCGTGGTGCTTCTTCCCGAGCGTGTCGTGTTCACGGCCGCGAACATGGACAACTACAATTTCTAACAAAGAGGGCAATCATGGCTGACACTGAGGGAACGAAGATCGAAAAGAACTATCACCTTGACAGGCCCTTTGCGACCGCAGGTGATTTTCACGTAAAGGGTGCCGCGAATCTGGACTGGGGCATGAAAAAACGCCTGGGAAATATTTTTGACAGGAAAAGCGGCAACACCGTTATGTTCGCCTTCGACCACGGGTACTTTATGGGATCGGTGTCCGGGCTGGAACGCCTGGACCTGCTTATCCCGCAACTGGCCGACAGCATTGACGTGTTTATGGCGACAAGGGGCGCGCTGCGGACCTGCGTGAGTCCGGCGTACCGGAAAGGCGTGGCTCTGCGCGTGTCGGCCGGCTCGTCCATGCTCGACGAGGACCTCAGCCATGAGATTGTCTCCGTGGACATCGAGGATGCAATCCGGATGAACGCCGACTGCCTGGCCGTCCAGACCTTTATCGGCGCGGACGGCCAGCTTTCCAGCATCGAAAATCTTTCCGCCGTGATCAATGCGGGCGCGCGCTTCGGCATTCCCGCTCTTGGAGTGATCGCCGTGGGAAAGAACATGGAAAGAACGCCGCAGTATTTCAAGCTCGCCACCCGCATTGTTGCCGAGCTGGGCGCGCAGATCATCAAAACCTACTACTGCGACAACTTCGAGGAAGTTGTCGCCGCCTGCCCGGTTCCCATCGTGGTGGCCGGCGGAAAGAAACTGCCGGAACAAGAAGCGCTGACCATGGCTTACAGGGCCATACAGGGCGGGGCCAGGGGATTGGACATGGGCCGGAACATTTTCCAGAGCGAACATCCCGTCGCGATGGCCGACGCAATAGGTCGGATCGTGCACGACAGGTACACGGACAAGGACGCCTGGAAATTTTTCTGCGAGATGACGGCGGGCGCATAAATACGACGGAGCCGAAACTCGGTCGACACGGTCGGGTTTCGGCTTCACCTCGAGGCCGCTCTACGGCTTGGACCGTTTGACAAATCTCGACATCACCGCCGCTATGATCTGCTGAAACAGTATTCCGGTAATTGCCGGAAGGGCGACGATTCCTTCCGGGAAAAAGGCTACCGCAATCGTCGTAACTACGCTGATGTTCTTCATCCCAACCGTAAAAAACAGCGTCACCTCTTTTTCCGCACCGCACTTTGAGACCGCGACGACAAGCCTTGCCAGAAGGAAGGCGGTTACCGAAAGCGAAATGCTGAGAGTCGCCACTTTCCAAACCAGAGGATCCCTAAAGTGCACCACGGAAACGAGCGCCGACGAGTTGGCGGCAATCACGGTCATGAACAGTATCTTTGATACCGGGCTAAGGTAAGGGCAGATCAGTGCGGGAATTTTTCCCCTGCTTGTTTCGTTAAGGGTAACGCCGGCAATTGTTGGAAGCACCACCATCCATACAAGCGACATTGCAATGCCGCCCATATCCATTTTTACCATTTCGCCAAACAGGATTGACAGAGTTCCGGGAACCGAAATCGGGGCAAGCATGGTGTCAATAAAAATTATGGTAAGGCAAAGAGCCCTGTTCCCGCGGAACATCCCGGTCCAAATAAAACTTGCAATGGCCACCGGTCCGGAAAACAAAAGTACAAATCCGGTTACTATATTTGGGTCTACGTCAAAGAAGAAAAATTTGGAGACAAACATTGCTGTCAATGGCATCAACACGCGTACCATGGCAAGGAAAAGAAGAATCGGGAACGGATTGCGGATCGTGCTGCCGAATTCGGTAAACTTCAGCCTTAAGGTGCCGGAAAGGGTGATAAGGCCAAAGAGTACGGGAACCAGCGGGCGGACGTGCGAGAAAAATCCGTGCATGGCAAAACCGAGAACCACTCCAAAAGGAAACAGCACGGGCATCAACCGTTCAAGTTTGCCGTTTATGTTGTCCGCAATTTGCGCCGGCTTTAATGACATTGCAAATCTCCTTTACGCTTAGGTTTAGCTTTCGGACTTTCCGCCACTTTAGGTTTTGTACGGCAATAATAGCACAAAAATCGGAAAAATGGTAACGGAAGCTTCACAGGAGAGGAGGCGGAGTGAAGCCGCGCGCTGTTCAGGCTAAAGCCTTCCCGCCTTAATCTTGATAAGAACGGTTTTTGCCGGTAGAATCCGACTTGAACGGTTATGAAACGAACTTTCAGGAGGGCGAAATGGAGACGGTAAAGACGATGCTGAGGGTGCGGATGGGGTCGGGGGACGCCCATTACGGGGGGAACCTGGTCGACGGGGCGAAGATGCTTTCGCTGTTCGGCGACGTGGCCACCGAGCTTTTGATCCGGCATGACGGGGACGAGGGGCTGTTCGTGGCCTACGACAACGTGGAGTTCCTCGCGCCGGTGCTGGCGGGGGACTACATCGAGGCGGAGGGGAGCATTACCTCGGTGGGGAAAACCTCCCGCAAGATGACCTTCGAGGCGCGGAAGGTGCTGCGGGCCCTGCCGGAGATCGGCGAGTCGGCGGCGGAGCTGCTGGAGGTTCCGGTAACGGTCTGCAGGGCGAGCGGCACCTGCGTGGTTCGGGCGGAAAGGCAACGCTACGGAAAGTAGCCTGGCGGACCTGCTTTCCCGGTACCGCAGCGTCTCGCTGGTCGGAACGGCGAAAAATACCGGGAAGACGACCACTATGAACGGGATCATCGCCGACTTTTACCGGCGGGGATTCAACCTCGGGCTGACCGGCATCGGACGGGACGGGGAAAGTATCGACATCGTAACCGCCACGGAAAAGCCCCGCATCTTCGTCCGCGCGGGCACGATCCTTGCGACGGCGACGGAACTGCTCGGCCTCTGCGACATCACCAAGGAGATCGCCGGCGTTACCGACCACAACACGCCCTTGGGAAAAATCGTCCTCGTGCGGGCCCTTTCGGACGGGTTCGTCCAGATCGGCGGACCTTCGATGATCGCCCAAATGCCGGAACTGATCGGCCGGATGCGCGGGCTCGGTGCCGACAAGGTAATCGTGGACGGCGCGGTCGGCAGGAAGAGCCTTGCCGGACCGGGAATCACCGAGGCCGCCGT
>WQZW01000013.1 GCA_009780545.1 Treponema sp. | reverse complement strand
ACACCGGGCGTGTAATAAACGTTGAACCAGTTAAAACCGTAAATCCCGCTTTTGGGAACGGTCTGCATTTTTCCGCCGTAAAAGCGGTGCGCCTCTGCGGAAAGATTTTTCAGAAACTGGGTTTTGGCGCGGGCCTTTTGGTCTTCGCTAAAATCCGCCGGAAAAAGCTCGTCAAAATTTTTTAGGGAAGGATCGATTTTCGTTTGGCACCTCCATACAATCCAGCGATAAGGTGAGCGTGTTCAAATCACACCCCCGTCAATCATACGACCGAAAGATACTCCTGTCAAGCAAAAAATTGCACGCAACGATTCCCCGCTTGTCGATAACCTCGAAACTTGCCTTTAACGGCAACCACCTTACGGAACCGACGAAGGAACGGACCGCGGCCGGAGGTTTTTGAAGAAATCTTCCTTATTATGAGGTAGATTATCGGCCCTTGATCTCCGGCAGCCGGAAACCATCCGGAAGCGCTTCCCCCGAATCCAAGGCTTCCGCCAAATCCCGTTTGCGATGTATTGACAGGCCGGCAAAAAATTCACATTCTGGCTGGATAGAAATACCGGCGGGTACCGCATTTCGGCTCCCGAGGCTTTTATCGGAGGAAGTATGGACAGTGGAAAAATCAAGGACCTCGTCGAGAAACATTTCGATGCGGCAGTAAGGATCAGGCGGCACCTGCATATGTACCCGGAAGCCAGCCTGGACGAGGAAAAGACGGCGGCCCTGATCAGCCAAACGCTGACCGAGCTCGGCATTCCGCACCAAACCGGGATCGCCGGCCACGGCATCGTGGGGCTTATCGAGGGGGCCAAACCGGGAAAAACGGTGCTGTTTCGGGCGGACATGGACGCACTGGAAATGACCGAGGAGGCCGACGTCGAGTACAAATCCCGCATCCCGGGGCGCATGCATGCCTGCGGACACGACGGCCATGTCGCCGGACTGCTCCTTGCGGCGATGGTGCTGAACGAGCTTAGGGGCGAGCTTACCGGAAACGTCAAGCTGATGTTCCAGCCGGCGGAGGAAACCGTGGGCGGCGCACTGCCGATGATACAGGCCGGCATCCTGGAAAATCCCAAGGTGGACGCCGCTTTCGGCTGCCATCTCTGGGGGAGCGCCGAGGAAGGCAAGGTCTGGGTAAAATCCGGGCCGACCATGGCCGCCCCGGACGAATTCAGGATCAAGGTGATAGGAACCGGCGGGCACGGTGCGCTTCCCCACATCTCCATCGACCCGATCGTCCTTGCAGGAGAGGTGGTCTGCGCCCTGCAGACCGTGGTCGCCCGAAGGATCAATCCCCTGGATCAGGCGGTGATCACCGTCGGAATCATCCAGGGGGGGACGGCCTTCAACATCATCCCGGAATCGGTAACCATAGGCGGCACGATCCGCACCTTCGACCCGGAAACCAGGGACAAAATCCCCAAGCTGATGGAAAACCTCGTTGCCGGAATCACCCGAGGGCAGGGCGGCGACTACGAATTGGACGTGAACCGACGGTATCCGGCCCTGATCAACGACCCGGCGATGACGGCGCTGGCCAAGGCTTCCCTGGCCGAGATCGCCGGAAGCGAAAACGTGGAGGACATGAAGGAAGCGAACATGGGAGGCGAGGACTTTTCCTACCTTCTTAAGGAAGTTCCCGGCTCGTTCTTCTTCGTGGGCATCTCGAAGGACATGCAGAATCCGGCCATGCACCACAATCCCAGATTTGCCTGGGACGAAAAGGCGCTGAAGGTTTCGGCCGGCGGTTTCTGCCGGATCGCCTTCGATTATCTGGCAAGCTGACGGGACGGGACCGAGCCCGGTTTCCCGGCTACGCATACTTGAAAGGAGCATACGGATGAAAGACAAAAACAAGGATCCGATACTGTTTAGGGCTTTGGGCGCGGTGGAACGGGTCGGCAACAGGCTGCCGGATCCCTTTTCCCTGTTCCTGATTTTCTGCGCAATGGTGTTCGTCCTTTCGGCCGTCGTTTCCGCCATGGGCGTTACGGCCATACATCCCAAGGACGGTTCGGTTATCCGGGCGGTGAACCTGCTCACCGTCGACGGCCTGCGGGGCTACCTCGGTTCCATCGTCGCCAATTTCCAGGGCTTTCCGCCCCTGGGTCTGGTGCTGGTCGTGGTGCTCGGCGTGGGCGTGGCCGAAAAAAGCGGCCTTATGGAAACCGCCCTCAAGGCCGGCATCATCCGGATGCCCAAGCATCTTGTCACCCTTATGCTGATCTTCATCGGCATCCTGTCCAACGCCGCAGGCGATTCCGGCTTCATCGTGCTGCCGCCGCTGGGAGCCCTGGTCTTCATGAGCATAGGCCGGCACCCGCTGATCGGACTTTTCGCCGCCTTCGCCTCGGTCGCCGCCTCCTTCGCCGCCAACGTCATGGTGAACATGCTCGACGTGCTGATAGCCGGCTTTACCATTCCGGCCGCCCAAATGGTGGACCCGGACTTTCAGGCGACGCCGGCGATGAACTACATCTTCCTTCTGGTTTCCACCCCCTTCCTCGTCGTCACCGCCTGGTTCGTCACCGAAAAGATCGTGGCCCCCCGCTTCGAGAACGTCGCATACGAAAAACTCGGGGAAGTCGAGAAGGTCGAGATCACGCCTCGGCAGCGCAGGGGGCTTAGGTGCGCCGGCATTGCCGTGCTTATCTTCATCGCCATGGTGATCTTCCTTTCCCTGGGCGAGAACGCCTTTTTCGCGGACCCGGTAAACGGCTCGCTGGTCTCTCCCGGCTCGCCCCTTATGAAAGGACTTATCCCCATCATCATGCTTATGTTCCTCGTTCCGGGCGTTATCTACGGCATGGCCACCGGCAGCATCAAAAAGGACAAGGACATGGTGGCGATGATGGGCAAGTCGATGAGCGAGATGGGCCCGTACATCGTGCTGGCTTTCGGCGCCTCGCAGTTCCTGGCGCTGTTCACCACGAGCAACCTGGGGATTATGCTGGCCATAAGCGGGGCCGAACTCCTGGCGGACGCAGGCGGCATCGGCCTGATCCTGGGCCTGGTTCTCTTCGCCGCCTTCGTCAACCTCTTCATCGGCAGCTCCTCGGCGAAGTGGGCCATCCTCGCGCCGATCTTCGTACCCATGTTCATGCTCATCGGCATCGACCCGGCGCTTACCCAGGCCGCCTACCGCGTCGGCGACTCGGTTACCAACCCCATCACGCCGCTGTTCCCCTACTTCCCCATCGTGCTGGGCTTTGTCAACAAGTATGACAAAAACGCCGGCATCGGAACGGTCATCTCCAACATGATCCCCTACTCCATCAGCTTCCTCGTCGTTTGGACCGCCCTTCTGCTGGTGTTCATCATCTTCGGGATTCCGCTGGGATTCTGAAATCGGGACCAAGACATAATAGGGGGCACCCCCCTGAGCCGGAGCCTTGCTACGCAAGTCTCCGGCTACCCCCCGAGCGGGGTTCCACCCCGCAACGCCCCGCAGCAGCGGGTGGAGTTTTGCTATGCAAAACTCCAAGCCAATCCACCGTCGGTGGATTGGCCTTCCACCCCCGCAACGCCCCCGATCCAATCCGCCTGCGGCGGATTGGATTAGGAGTTTTGCTATGCAAATCCCCACCCCTCCGGTTTTCAACCGGCGGCCCGGAGATCAGTTCAGGCTACCTGCGGTAGCTTGAACCGATCTCCGAGTCCAATCGACCAAGGATGGTGTACCATCCTCGGCCGATTGGACCTCCCGCCTATCCCGCCAAAGATCGTCCGTCTCCTTGGTTTCCGTGGCGAACATTTCCTTGCGGTACTCGCCGGCACGCTTTTCCCTGAGCTTTTCCATTACCTGCAGACGGCCGGATGCCTCCCGGTACAGGGTACGCTTTTCCTCGACTACGAGTTCCGCACGGGCGGCCTCTTCCATCAGAAGCTCGGCCTCCTGCCTGAGTCGCTGCAAGTATCCTTCAATCGCAAACATTCCGGAAGTTTCCGGCGAAAGGCCGCCTTCGACACGGAGGCCGGCGAAACGTTGCTCCACCGCATCCCTCCGGGCCTCGGCGTTGCGGCGGAGGCCGTTTTGCAGCTCGGTAAGAATGCCTATCGCCCTACCGAGTTCGTGCCTGGCCTCCTCCTCACGGAACTTACGCAGCTCCAGGACTTTCTGGAGGTTGAACGCAAACCTTTTCATCTTACCTCACTGTATTGGCCGGTTCGGGCACGGCTTGTCGGGGAAAGGCCGGATTTTCCGGTCCGGCGGCTTCAAGGTCCAGGCCGGCGTACAGGGACGCCAGGGCATCGACCTCGTTTTGCATCTCCCGATTCCGGTTGCCTCCGGTCCCCGCGGGAATTCCTTCGCGGGAATTCGCATCCGGGGAATCGGAGGAAAGGCCGGTAATGTCGGCCATCATCGCAAAGGTCTCCTCCGGCGAGGAACGTTCCCCGACTTCCTGCGTCAGGAATTCCCGGATGGCCGGCTGCTTGGCGATGGCGTCGTCCACCAGCGGATTCGAGCCGGCCTGGTACGCGCCCACGTTGATCAGGTCCTCGATCTCGGCATAGGCCGCCATGCTCCGCCGCATCGAACCGGCCGCCCTTGAAAGTTCCGGCGGGCAGATCGAGCTCGAAAGACGGGAAACGCTCTTGAGGACGTCGATCGCGGGGTAATGGTAGGACTTGGCCAGCTTGCGGTCCAGGACGATGTGCCCGTCCAGGATTCCCCGCACCGTGTCGGCCACAGGCTCGTCCATGTCGTCGCCGTCGACCAGGATCGTGTAGAATCCGGTGATGCTCCCCTTCTCCGAAGTGCCGGAGCGTTCCAGCAACTTGGGCATGGAGTCGAACATGCTGGGAGGATAGCCCCGGGTCGCGGGCGGTTCGCCGGACGCAAGGCCGATCTCCCGTTGGGCGCGGGCAAAGCGGGTTACCGAATCGAACAGCAACATCACGTCAAGCCCCAGATCCCGAAAAAACTCGGCGATGGCGGTAGCGACGTAGGCCCCACGAAGCCTGGAAAGCGGCGGCGAATTCGAGGGCGTGGCAACGATGACGCTGCGGGCAAGGCCCTCCGGCCCCAGGTCCTTCTCGATAAAGTCGTTGACCTCCCGTCCCCGTTCGCCGATCAGGGCCACCACGTTGACGTCGGCGGCGGTGTTCCGGGCAATCATCCCCAAAAGGGTGGACTTTCCCACGCCGGAACCGGAGAAGATGCCCAGCCGCTGTCCCCGGCCCACGGTGAGAAGGCCGTCGATGGCGCGGACCCCGGTGGATATCCGTTCGGTGATTCGGGGACGCTTCATGGGATCAGGCGGCGAGGCGACGGCCGGATAGCTCGTCCCGACCGGCAGTTCGCCCAGGCCGTCCAGCGGGCGACCCATGGCATCGAGCACCCGGCCGAGCAGTTTTTCGGAAACAGGCACTTCCAGCCGGGACGAGGTTGCGATTACCCTGCTCCCCACCTCGAGCCCGTCGGTTTCGTCGAAGGGCATAAGCTGGACGGTTTCGCCCCGCAAACCGACGACTTCCGAAAGAATGCTCTCCCTGCCCCGGACCTCGATCCTGCAAAGCTCGCCGATAATGGCCTGGGGCCCGCGGCTTTCGATCAGAAGGCCTTGGACCTTGACGATCCTGCCGACGCACTTGATCGTCTCGGTCCGCTCGGCGGTCCGGAAATACTTTCCGAAAACGGCGGTACCCATCAGCGCGCCGTGCCGGATTTGGCCTTGGACCGTATCGGCGAAACTTCCAGAATCTTCGTCTCGAGCTCGGCCAGTTGGCTTGCGATGCGGGCGTCGATCTCGCCGAAGTCGGTCTCGATCACGCAGCCCCCGGCATCCACCGAGGAATCCTCGGCAACCTGGATCGACTTCGCCCCTTCCAGCAGTTTGATGAAGTTCTGGGTATGGGCCGTGGCCAGCTTCAGGTCGGCGGTGTTTACCCGGATGATGATGTTCCCCCGATCCTTGACCTTGCGGAGGGCCTGGACCACGTTGGCCACGACCACTTCCCGCTGGCTTTCGGAAATCGTCTTGACCACCTTTCGGCAGACCAGAAGTACCAGCTCGACGATCTCCCGTTCGGTATCGGAAAGGATTTCCGCCCGTTTGTCCTGTGCCCGTTCCAGCACGGCGCGGGTCCTTTCGATAAGACGTTCGACCTCGACCTGCCCCGCGGCAAAACCCTCGGCCTTCCCTTCCTCGACTCCCCGCGCGACGGCCTTCTTCCGCTCTTCCTTGAAGGCGGTTTCCGCGGAACGCGACAGTTCGTCGGCCCGGCCCCGGGCTTCCTGAATCAGTTTTTCGGCCTCTTCCTCCGCTCCGGCCTTTATCGCCGCGGCCTGCTCGGTAGAGCGAAGGTTTTCGGCCTCGCTCGCTTCCCTTGCGGCCCGGATAATTCCCTCGGCCTCGACATTGGCGGCCTCAAGAAGGTTCTCCTTCTCGAACTCCCACAGCGCCTTGAACTCCTCGGCCTCGCGCCGCAGTTCATCGGCAGTGGGCCCCAGGTACGGCTCGCCGCCTGAGACCGTCTCGACCTCGGTTTCCGTCTCGCCCACCGGAAAGTCCACGAAGCCCTGGAAGCGTTCCGGCGTCTGTATCATCAAGGTTTCCGGAACAAGGACCAGCTCGCCCGGTCTGAACACTGCCTTTGCCATTCTCCCTTCCTCATCCCAATAGGGAAATCAATCCCGAACATGGAGGGGGCCAAGCCCCCGATCCAAATCAGGCAGAGCCTGATTTGGATTCGGAGTTTTGCGAAGCAAAACTCCACGCATTTTCTCCCGGCAACCAGGCCCGGAAGCTTAATTTCCAAGAACAAAGACATGGAGGAGGGGGACCAAGCCCCCCTTCGCTCCACCCCCACTACCGTGGGACACCCACTACCGTGGGACACCCACTACCGTGGGGCTTCCGCTACCCCCCGAGCGGGGTTCCACCCCGCAACGCCCCGATCCAAATTAGGCAGAGCCTGATTTGGATTCGGAGTTTTGCGAAGCAAAACTCCACGCTTTTTCTCCCGGCAACCAGGGCCGGAAGCTTAACTTCCAAGAACAAAGGCTCCAGTCCCTTACTCCCAGGACCAAGGCTAGGAGATTTGCTTCGCAAATCTCCTAAATCCAAACCGGTCCGGGCTATCGCAGATAGCTTGGACCGGTTTGGATCAGACAACCATTTCGTCCTCGCCGGCCCGCGAGATGACCACTTCCCCCGAATCCTCCAGATGGCGGATGATCGAAACGATCTTCTGCTGGGCCTCTTCCACGTCCTTCAGCCGGACAGGTCCCATGTACTCCATGTCTTCCTTGAGCATGGTCGCGGCCCGCTTGGACATGTTCTTGAATATCTTGTCCTGCACCTCGTTGTCCACGCTCTTCAGGGCCTTGGCCAGCTCGGCGGAATCCACTTCCCGCATGACCTTCTGGATCGAGCGGTCGTCCAGCATGACGATGTCCTCGAACACGAACATCCGCTTCTTGATCTCCTCGGCCAGTTCCGGATCCTCGTCCTCCAGGGCCTCGATGATCTGCTTCTCCGAGGCGCGGTCCACCAGGTTGATGATCTCCACGATGCTTTCCACGCCGCCGGCGGTGGTGTAGTCCTCGCTCGAGAGGGTCGAAAGCTTTTTCTCCAGAACCCGTTCCACCTCGCGAAGCACTTCCGGGCTGGTGCGGTCCATCGTGGCGATTCGGCGGGCCACGTCGCTCTGGATCGTGTGGGGCAGGTTCTGCAGGATGTACGACGCCTTGCCCGGCTCCAGGTAGGCCAAGAGCAGGGCGATGGTCTGCGGATGTTCCTGCTGGATGAAGTTCATCAGATGGGCGGGATCGGTCCTGCGGATGAAGTCGAACGGCTTCTGTTGCAGGCTCGAAGTCAGCCGATTGATGATGTCGATGGCCTTCTGGCTGCCCAGGGACTTCTCCAGAAGTTCCCGTGCGTAATCGATGCCGCCGGTGGAGATGAACTGATTCGCCATCATCAGTTCCTGGAACTCCTGCAGGATCATGTCCTTCTGCTCGGCGTCGATGGTCTCGAGCCGGGCGATTTCGTAGGTCAGCTGCTCGATCTCGTCTTCCCGCAGATACTTGAATATCTCCGAGGAAAGCTGGGAGCCGATGCTCACCAGAAATATCGCCGACTTCTGCCGGCCCGTGTAGTCCTTCCCGCCTTTCTTTTTGCCGCCGGCCGCGGCTCCGCCGGTTGCTGTTGCTTTTGACATCCCCTTACTCCTCCAAAAGCCAGGTTCTGATAAGCTGGGCACAGTCGTCAGGATGCTCCTTGGCCAAACTGGACACTGCTTCCATCAAATCCATCCGTTCCCTATCGCCCGGAGCCACCGAAATGGAGACGTCGAGGGCGTTATCCATCTCGGCCAGCGCGCTTTCCCGCAGCATCTGCTCGCGCCGGGCACGTTCCTCGTCGGCCAGCCGCTTCCGCCGTTCCAGTTCCCGCCCGATCATGCGGAGGGCGATAAAGCCCACCAACAGGGCGGCAAGGCCGACCAGGAAAATCACCACGGTGGTCTGGTTCTGCTTCGACTTGAAGAAGGCGGCGTCCTCCTCGGCGAACTCCCGTGTCCGGGTAAAGGCGATGTTCTGCACCGTAACCGAATCGCCCCGCACGGCATTGTAGCCGATGGCGTTCCGGACCAGCTCGATCGCCGCAAGCCGCTCGTTCTCCGGCAAAGCGGTATATTCCCGCTCTATCGTGCCGTCCGGCAGCACCACCGGCCGGCCCTTTTCGTCGAACACCCGCTTCCATGTACCGTCGATGTTCACCGATACCGAGATGCGATCCGGCTGGGGACTCCGGTTCTCGCTGGTCCGCCGGTTGTTGATCTCCTCGTTCTGGACGCTGGTCTGCTGGCTCATCTCGCCGTAGCCGTTCTCCGCATCCCTGAAGGCCGGCGGTGTCTGCCCCTCGGATCCGGGGGGACCTTCCGGGTTGATGTTTCTACCCCTCCATTCGGTCGAGGACTCGCTGGTCGAACGCCGCACCGAAGGCAGTATCTCCGAGTCGTCGTAGGGAAGCCCCGGGGTTCGGGGCCGCAGGACGAAGGGGAAATTCTCGCTGGTCTCGATGGTCTTTTCCGACATGTCCATGGCGATGGAGACGGTCAGGTCCCGTACCCGGTCGTCGGTAAAGGTAGCCTGCAACTGCTGCAGGACCCGGGCGCGGATGGCCGCCTCCAGGTTCCGCACCTGTTGCTGCTCCCGCTCGATAAGGTGCAGCCTGTCAAGACGCGCCATGCCGGCAAAGTCGTTGATCACCGCCCCCGTGTGGTCGGTGATGACGATGTTTTCCGGCAGCAGTCCCTCGACCGCAAGCTCCAGCAACCGCTGTATGCCCTCGATCACCGGCCGGTTCTGCGAGATGTTGCTGCCCGGTTTGGGCGTAATCAGCACGCTGGCGGTAACCGGGTTCTGCTCCGACCGGAACAGCCGCTGCTGGGGCCAGACGATCTGCACGTTGGCATTGTCCACGCCCTCGACCGCCTTGATATGGTCGGTAATCATCTGGGTATGGGCGCGCTGGATGTTGACGTTCCGTTCGAGATCGGTAATCGTCCAGCGTTCCCGGTCGAACACCGCCCAGGGATCGACACCCTGGGGAATAAGGTTCTCCCGTATCAGGATCGCCCTCATCCGTCTTGCCGTCGCCTCGTCCACCACCTGGATAAGTCCGCCGGGCGTGATATTGGTCCGTACCCCTTCCTGATTGATCCTCGTAACGATGTTGTAGCGGACGTTTTCGTCAAAGATCGGGGCGTCGATCACCGAAATCAGGTTCGGCGACGAGGATACCCCGAAAAGGGCCACTACGGCGATGATCACGACCACGACGATGCCGGACAGAATCAACTTCTGCGGCAGCGTCCACTTGGTCCACAGCCCTTTTACGTTCTCCCACAGTTTCTTAAAAAATTCCATTCCCCCTCCCGTTGCCATACTTTGCCGCCGGTTTACCGGATCGGTTTCTCAAATTTCCTGAACGGGGACCGTAAGACTTTACGGTCCCCGTCCTCCTTACCTGGTGTTGATGATGTCCTTCCAGCCCTGAACCGCGCGGTTGAGGACGCTGGTCGCGATGTCCACGGCCATCCGTGCCTGCGCCTGCGCGATGGTGATGTCATGGATGTCCACCGAATCCGGGTCGACGATGGCCTGCTCCTGAATCGCCGAGGCGTTGTTCTGCGCGGCGCTTACCCCGTCCAACGCCTTCAGGAAGACGTCGGCGAACTTCGGAAGGCCGGAAACTTCCGCCTCAGGCTTTACCGGCCCCGATCCGAAATGACCCGGATGGGTTTTTACCATTGAAATACTTTCGATCATAGTTATCTTTCCCTTGTTTCCGCCCTATACGGAAACGATTGAAGGCCGGCCCAACCTTGCGTCGGGCCTTACCTCATCTGCCCTATGTTCAGCGCCCGCTGGAATATCGCCTTGGAGCCCTCGATGATGGAGGCGTTGGCCTCGTAGGACTTCGACGCGGAAATCAGGTCCACCATCTCGATGACGATGTCGACGTTGCCCAGGTCCACGTAGCCTTCCCGGGGACCGCTGAGGATGGCGTCCGGGTGCGTGGGATCGTAGCGGTACTTCGCCTCGGTGCTGGTGTCCTTCTGCACCTCGACCACCCGCACGCCCTTGCCGACACCGTTGTCCATCTCGGCCGGCAGGAACGGCGTTTTCCAGATCGGCGTGTCGCTGACCGGCCTTACGATTACCCTGCCCCTGCGGAACGGCCCGCCCTCGGTGGTGCGGGTGGTGTTCACGTTGGCCATGTTGTCGGCGATGACGTCCATGCGCAGCCGGTTGGCCGTCAGGCCGGTCGCCGCCGTGTTGATCGATCCGAATATGCTCATTCCTTTACTCCTTCACAATTTCCGTTCGTTACCTTAGCCCCGTAGGACCCGACTCACCTGGCTGAACTCGAAATCCACCGAATTCATCAGCATCAGCAGCGACATCTGATTCTGCAGGGACAGCATGAACTCCTGCTCGGGATCCACGTTGTTGCCGTTGTTGTTGGAAACGCTGGCATAGTCAACCACCCGGCGTATCTGCACGTCCCGGTAATCCTGCTCCCGGTGGTTGGCGAAGTGGGCCGGGTCGGTCCGGGCCAGTTCGAGCGCGGGCCTCCGTGTCTCGCTTTCCAGGACACGCTTCAGCTCGCTCTCGAAGTTCACCGTGGTACGCTTGAAGTTCGGCGTGTCCGCATTGGCGATGTTGTTCGCGATCACCGAACGCCGCACGGTTCCGGCACTTATGGCCCGATGAAGTACGTCTACCGACTTTACGAAACTGTTCATAAAACTCCCTCCCCTTGATCATCGGCAAAAGACGATTTTTCTTTAGGAACCGCATTCCCTTCCCCGCCCGAACGGAATAGGCCCGAAGGGACAGTAATCCCGCCAACCGGCGTCCCGGAAGGCGGTTTTATCCCGAATCCGGGTCCGCCATTCCGGGAGAACGGACCGGCGGCTCGGTCGGCCATGAGGAAATTACCGCGTGCGTATCATGAAATTCTCGGGGAGAATCCCCCCGTGGCAAGCAGACCGGCGCCTTCGGTCGAACGGCGCACCGCCGTCGCACATGGCCGGACGGAAATCGCCCGGCTCCCCGGTATGAGGTTCCCATTCCCCATCATTTTCCTCCCAAATCATCCCTTTCGGGTCCCTAAAGCGGGGCTTATATCCGAACGGATTTAAGCCCTGCTTCGACTATAACACATATCGCGGTGCATGTCAAAGAATATATCTTCCCAAATCCTGATCCTTCACGATTTCGGCCAGCTTTTCCCGCACGTACTCCACGGTAACCTGGACCTTCGCCGGGGCGATATCCGGGGCCTGGAAGGAAAGGTCCTCCAGCAGGGCCTCCATTATCGTGTGCAGCCTCCGCGCCCCGATGTTCTCCAGCTTGGAGTTGACCTCGGCGGCAAGGGCGGCAAGCTGCTCGATGGCCTCGGGGATGAACTCCAGCTCGACGTTTTCCGTGGAAAGAAGCCCGACGTACTGCCGGGTCAGGGCGTTCTTCGGTTCGGTGAGGATCCGCAGGAAATCGTCCTTACCCAGCGAGTCCAGTTCCACGCGGAGGGGAAAGCGGCCCTGAAGCTCCGGGATCAGGTCGGAGGGCTTGCTGACGGTGAAGGCACCGGCCGCGATGAACAGGATGTGGTCGGTGTTGACGGGCCCCCACTTGGTCGAGACGGTGGCCCCTTCCACGATGGGGAGGATGTCCCGCTGCACGCCCTCGCGGGAAACGTCCGGCCCGCTGCCCCGGTCGCCCTTGACGGCGATCTTGTCGATCTCGTCGATGAAGATGATGCCGGTTTCCTCAACCCGCTGCCGCGCCTCGTCGCTGACCCGATCCCGGTCGATGAGCTTCTCCAGCTCCTCGGCCTTGATGATCTCCCGTGCGCGGGCCACGCTGACCAGCTTCTTCTTCTTGCCCCCGCCGAAAAAGTTGGCGAACCCGGAAAGGCTCTCCTCCATGTCGCCCATGTTCATCCCCATCATCTCGAAGGGGGGGAACTGCGGACTCTGGCTGACCATCAGCTCGACCAGCTTGTCCTCGAGCTTTCCCTCCCTAAGCATGGTCCTGAATTTCTCCCTGGCGATACCGAACTTGTCGGCCCCGTCCTGGGCGGACTTGTCCTGGGTTTCGGCATCGCCGTCCCCGGGATTCGCCGTATCGGCGGAAAGGGGCAGTTCCGCGGGCTGATCCTTGGCATCGTCCGCCTTGATCTCCTTGCCGTCGGCATCGGTAACGGGAAAAACCTTCATCGTGCCGATAATGCCGGCCGGCCCCTTTCCCTCCGAACCGAAGGCGAAGGTGCGGCCCGGAATCGGCTGGGGCGACGGCGGCTTCTTGGCCTTGCCCTTCTTGGGATTCGGCATAAGGAGCTCCAGGATGGCCTCCTCGGTACGGGCATCGGCCTCGGCCTCCACCGTTTCCTGCATCTCCTGCTTGACCATCTGGAAGCCGGAAGCCATCAGGTCCCGGACCATCGACTCCACGTCCCGGCCCACGTAGCCCACCTCGGTGTACTTGGTCGCCTCGACCTTGATGAACGGGGATCCGGCGAGCTTGGCCAGCCTTCGGGCGATCTCCGTCTTGCCCTCGCCGGTAGGTCCTATCATCAGGATGTT
>WQZW01000012.1 GCA_009780545.1 Treponema sp. | reverse complement strand
GGCAGTCCGGAGGAGGCCAGGGGACTTGGCGGTGCGGAACTGCTGGTCGGCAGGGAGGATGCGGCCCCGCTCGGGCCCGGCGAATATTACGTCGAGGACCTCAAGGGGATGATCGTTTTCGGGGAATCCGGAGAAGTTCTGGGGAAGATAATCTCGGTGATCGAAGGCGGGGGCGGCGATCTTGCCGAAGTCTGCCTTGCGGACGGGCAAAAACGGATGGTTCCCTTTCGGGACGAGTTCTTTTCGGGGATCGACACGGAAAATGCCCGCGCGGTACTGCTGAATACCTGGATTCTGGAATGAGGTACACGGTCCTCACCCTGTTTCCTGAGATTACCGATGCTTTTTTTGCCAGTTCGATCATGGCAAAGGCCATAGATCGGGGGATAGTTGAGTACCGGGCGGTCAATATCAGGGATTTTGCCCACGACCGGCACAAGACCTGCGACGACGCTCCCTACGGCGGGGGTGCCGGCATGTTGATGCTGGCCGAACCTTTGGCCTTGGCCCTTCAGTCGGTGGGCGTGGCGGGAAAAGGCCTGCATTCGGCACCGGTCGGTGCCGAAGCAGGGTGGGGGGAAGCGGAAGACGAAGCTTGCCGTAGGCAAGATTTGGCTGAAGCGGGGGGGGAGACTTCCCCCCTCATGGTGAAAACGGAGGACGAAGCTTGCCAAAGGCAAGATTTGGCCGGAGCGGGCAGGCGGGTTCTGTACCTGAGCCCGTCCGGGCGGCCGCTTACCCAGGCGCTTGCCGGGGAACTGGCCGCCTGCGGGGAACTGGTTCTGGTCTGCGGGCGTTACGAGGGCATTGACCAGCGGGTGATCGACCGGTATATTGACGAGGAGCTGTCCGTGGGCGACTACGTGCTGTCCTCCGGGGAGGTTGCGGCCCTCGTCGTGGCGGATACGACCTATCGGCTGATCGACCGGGTGATAACGCCGGGATCGCTGGCCGAGGAGAGCTTTGCGGGCGGGCTTTTGGAGTACCCGCAGTATACAAGGCCGGAGGTTTATGATACGATGGCCGTACCCGAAGTGCTGATTTCGGGGCACCATGAGAAGATACGGTACTGGAGGCTGGAACGGCGTGTCGCAAAAACCGTGCGGAACAGGCCGGACTTGATTGCCGAGGGCTTGGAAGCCGGGCTTTTTGACGAGGAAACGAAGGCACTTATAGACCGGCAGCTTCTTGCCGAAGGAGATGGGGAAGATGAATGTGATCGGGAAGGTTGACGCGGCGAATATGAAGGCCGAGCCGGACAAGTTCAATATCGGCGATACGGTGAAGGTTCATTTCAGGATCATCGAGGGTACGGACGCAAAGACCGGGCAACTGAAGGAGCGTATCCAGATCTACGAGGGGCTGGTTATCGCCATGAAGAGGAGCCAGGTGGGGCGGACCTTCACGGTGCGGAAAAACTCCTACGGGGTCGGGGTCGAACGGGTTTTCCCGCTGCACTCCCCCAGGGTCGCCAAGGTCGAAGTGGTTCGGCTGGGCAAGGTCCGCCGGGCGAAGCTGTACTACATCCGGGGCAAGATCGGCAAGGCGGCCAAGATCAAGGAACTTATCGTCAGGAAAAATAAGAAGGCTCCCGTTCAGGCTCCTGCACAGGGCGAAGTCCGGCAGGCCGCTTCCGCCGAAAGCTGATAGGTCCCGGCAGGTTTTGCCGGGAATTCCGCCTTCGGGCATGGTTTTTCTACCTTTTTGAAATCTCAATGACGGGAATGCATGCGGGGCTTGGTACAATACCGGCCCCGTTGCGTTCCCGTTTTACTTTGTCCAATTCACGTTATTTCCATCAAGCCCATGCCGGGTAAATCGGTTTAGGGGGTAACTCCGTCTAATTGCGGGCCGAAAGGGGCGGTCCGCAAGATTGTTTTACGGGATTGGTTTTGGGAAGATTGCTGTCGGGCCGAACCTGCCGTCTTGACTGGAGATAAGGGGAGTCGAACCCCTGACCTGTGCATTGCGAACGCACCGCTCTACCAACTGAGCTATATCCCCGCTAAGGCCATATAACACCGGAGACCGACTTTAGTCAATGGGGCGATCCGCCTACCGTGGATCGAACCCGCTTTGCCTATTCTCGGTCTCCGTTTTTTTGGGCAAAAAAAGGCCGGCTTTCGCCGGCCATGCCCCTTGAGGCATATCCGACATATGGTGATTTGGGAGGGGAACCATATGCCCGACATTTAAAATATCGGCAGAACCCCGAATTCCTTTACACTATTTTGCTTCCTACTCGCTTTCGTCGACATCGATATCTATGGCCAGCGAGATACGGTAGGTTCTGCCCCGCTGCACGGTGATCGTGCGGGTAAGAACGTAGTCGCCGATCTGGAAGCGGGCCTCATGAACACCGGGCTCGACGGGGACGGGGTTGCTGCCCCGGAAAACCGGGCTGTTGTTGAGGAATATCTGGGCGTTTTGGGGCGCCTCGAAGACGATCAGCGGTGTGGGATCCTGCAGCTCGATGACGATCTCCACGGTTTTGGATCGCTCCACCACGAACCGACGGCTTTCGTTCCGGTAGCTCTCGGAAACCACGGCAAGGTGATGCTCGCCGGCACGCAGGAGGAGCTCGTCGGCGGGGTTCCCTATGGCGACGTTGTTGACCAGTACGGAAAAGGGCCTTCCCCGGAGGCGTTCCGGGTACCTGACGGTAAAGCGTACCGCACCTTCCTCGCCGAGAATCGGCCTTACGCTGACCAGGAAGGACAGGTTGGCAGGTTCGTCGCCCGAGCCCAATAGCAGGGCCAGAAGAGCGGGAAAGGATTCCGGGGGAAGGATGGCGGCGGGAACCGTGGAATAGGGGCCGGTTTCCAGCCCATGGGCCTGACGCATCGGTATCTGGAAAACGCTCTGTATCTTCGCCGGCAGGGGTTCGGAGACGATTCTCCTGCCGGCAAGGTCGTTGACGCCCGTGGTCGGAACTCGGTCGAGATCGGCAAAGGCCGTCAGGGCAATCCCTCCCTGGTGGGCGAACCAGGCTTCCGGGGCCGAAACCCGTACCTCAAGGCCTCGCAGGAACCGGGTATCCCCCTGCAACTGGATAAGGACGGAACTGCCGGCCGCCATCCACATCGAGGCACCTTCCGGGGCCTCGACCGACAGGGGCAGGATGCCGGAGACAAGGGCCTTGAACTCCTCGGCCCTTCCATATTGGACAAACAGGACCAGGCAGGCCGCAAGGACAAACACTCTCTTTTTCATAACCGCTACTTTCTTAGGTACCGCCCCGGATCCCGTGACTGGCTCCCATACCAAAGCTCGAAATGGAGGTGTGGACCGGTCGAGTATCCGGTCGATCCGACCCACCCTATTCGGCTACCGACCTTCACCCTGGTCCCAAGTGTCGTGTCCACCCCCCGCATGTGGCCGTAAAGGCTCACCCAGCCGTCCGGATGGCTTATCCGGACGAAATTCCCCAGCACCGTATCGTAGCCGGTTTCGGTAACCAGGCCGTCGGCAACGGCAAACACCTCGCTGCCTGACGGGGCGGCAAGGTCTATCCCCCTGTGGAAATTGGGATTCCCGCTTATCGGGCTTATCCGCATCCCGTAGTCGCTGGTCAGGCGGAAGCTGCTCAGGGGAAAGCGGAAACGGCCCGGATTAAGGAAGAATACCCGCTCCGAGGGGGAGAACTCGTCCCCCGGAAAGAAGTGGAACGCTATCTCGTTCCCGCCGGCTCCGGGAAGGAGGAGCGAGAACGCCTCGCCTTCCTCGGCGGGAAAACGCCCGGAGGCCAGGAGCCGCTCGAGGTCGGAATCCGGACTCCCCGGCACGAAGATTCCCGGTGTCGAGGGCAGGAGCACGGACATCCCGGCCCGAAGGCTCGTCCTGCTTTCCAGTCGGTTCAGGCTGGCCAGTGCCGAGTAGGGGATGTTGCTCCGGGCGGCAATCGAAAGAAGGTCGTCCCCTTCCAGTGCAATGTATCGGTAGATGGTGAGCGACCAGGTCGGACCGTCGGAATCCCTCCGCCTTAAGTTCCTGTTGAAGACAAGTTTTCGGTTTGCCTGGACGTCGGCGATGAACTGCCTGAATCCCTCGTCCCTACGATCCATCCGGCCGATAAGGGGAAAGTCCTCGGCTAGGGCCCCTTCCGGACGGACGGACAACAGAATAAAAAATAAGGCAAGGGCGTAACCCTTGCCAAATTTGCCCATACGCTATCCGTTGTTAGGGAGCGGAGATCGCATCGCTCGGGCATTCGGCCGCACAGGCCCCGCAATCAATGCAGACGTCCGGGTCTATCCAGTGCTTGCCGTCCTTCTCGGATATGCAGTCCGTGGGGCAGGCGGCAGCGCAGGCCTTGCAGTTCACGCATTTAGCGGGATCGATAAAATGTGCCATGTTCGTACCTCTCTTCGCTTTAGATACCCCAATGCTACCATATTTCAAAATTTTTTGCAAGCGTCCCGGACAACAAATTTCGGTTCGGCTCGGGAGCTTGGCCTTCCATTCCAAGAGTTGGTTCTCGTGGGGACGGTCTTGAATCGGGGCCAACCTTCGCATGTTCATTTACGGAACAAATGCGTGGAGAGCCGGCATCCTCCTCGGAGGATGCCGGTTCTCCTAAATCCAATCGGTCTTTGACCGATTGGATCAGCTTGCTGCCGGTTCTTCATTTATGGGATAAACGCGTGGAGCAGGCACATCTTCCTGCCGGAGGATGTGCCTGCCCCTAAATCCAATCGGCCTTTGGCCGATTGGATCAGCTTGCTGCCGATTCTTCATTTACGGGACAAACGTGTGGAGAAGGTACGGCCTCCTACCGGAGGCTGTACCTTCTCCTAAATCCAATCGGCCTTTGGCCGATTGGATCAGCTTGCCATTCCCCGGCTTTTATGCTAGGCTGGGACATTGCGGTCAGGGGACCGCACAACCTCTTTTCCGGTCGGAGGCGGCCGGACGGGAAAACCCAGTCCACAAGGAGGACACATGAGACGCTACGAGTTGATGGTCATCTTTCCATTGGAGGAAGAGCGACACAAGGCCGGACGGGAGCGCCTGCTCGCCGACCTGGCCGCGCAGGAGGTGCAGATCGACAAGACCGACGAGCTCGGCGATCGGGATCTGGCCTATGAAATCAAGTCGACCAAAAGAGGCAAGTACGTCCTCTTTACGATCCAGGCCGATCCGGGCAAGATTTCCGGCTTCGACAGAACCTTCAAGCTGAACGCCGGCCTTATCAAACACCTCTTCGTGAGGATCGAGGACTGATATGGCCGACCTCAACCGAGTCACCCTGATCGGCAGGCTTACCCGGGACTCCGAGCTGAAGTCGCTGGCTAGCGGGCAGTCGGTCTGCAAGTTTTCCATTGCGGTCAACCGGCTTCGCAAGAACGGCGACCAGTGGGAGGACGAGCCCAACTTCTTCGACGTGTCCTTCTGGGGAAAGCGGGGCGAGTCCCTGCACCAGTACCTGGTTAAGGGGAAAATGGTGGGGATTGACGGGGAACTTCGTCAGGACCGCTGGCAGCAGGACGGCCAGAACCGTTCCAAGGTGGAGATCGTGGTGAACGACCTACAACTGCTCGGCGGCGGCAACGCCGGTTCCTCGGGTTCCGGCGGTTCCGCAGGTGGCGGTAACTATGTTCGGGAACAGGGAAACCAGGGCGGGGGGGATTGGCAGCCCAAGGGTGATTCCGGCCCCTCCGACGACGGTTTTGCGGACGACATTCCGTTTTAAGGGAGACGGGTACGGGACATTGCTCCCGACCTTTCCCGCAGACGGGCATTTGGATGCCCGGCGACTTTTACCTAAGGAGATACATTATGTCCGATGAAAGAAATACCGAAACCGAGACTCCCCGCAAGCCGGCCGAGGGGGGCGAGCGGCCCTTCCGCAGCGGGCCGGGCGGGGAAAGGCCCTACCGCAGGGACAATGGCGGAGACAGCCGGGAAGGCGACGACCGCGGCCGTGGCGGAAAGGGCGGCAAGCCGTACTATAAGAAGAAGGTCTGCCGATTCTGCGTGCAGAAGCTCAGGGCCGACTACAAGGATGCCGACACGCTCAGGCGGTTCATTACCGAGCGGGGGAAGATACTGCCCAAGCGGATTACCGGAACCTGCGCGAAGCACCAGCGTGCCCTGGCCGTGGCGATAAAGCAGGCGCGGGTCATGGCGTTGCTTCCTTTCGTGTCCAACTGACCGGGAGCTTTGCTTGTCCATGCCGGCCAAGGGTTGGGGGCTGCCGCTGAAGGCCGTTGCCTGTGCTGCCCTCTGCATCCTGATGATGAACCTCGGTACCCTTGCGCTGTTCTTCCTGGTTCCGCTGGGCTTTTCGGCGGTGGCCTTCGGGCCCTCCGTGGCCTGGCTGGCCTTTGCGATCATCACTGGGGGGAACGTGCTCCTGACTCTGTTCTTCTCCCTGCAGGGGGCGGACGGCGGCATTGTTATGGGCATCTTGTACTTCAGCATGACGGCGGGCTTTACCTGGGTGATGGCCGGCAATCCTCCCTTGGGCTTTATGCCGGGCAAGAAAAGGATTTTGCCGGAACCGAGAACCTTGTACCGCTTTGTTTGTGCGATCTCGGCCATGGCGATGTCCCTTTCCGGAATGTTGCTGTGGTTCGGCAGGGACGGCTATTCCGAGCTGGCCCTGTGGATTGAGCCCCAGCTGAACGGACTTGTCGGCCTGCTTTCGGGCGGGGATGCGACAATGCGTTCCTACACCGAAGGTTCCCTGTCCGCCGAACAGCTGATACGGGATGCCGTTTCGATAACCGTGCGGGGAGGGGCGATCCTTTCATCGGCCATGCTGCTGTTTTTTAACCGGCAGCTGGCCTTCGGCCTGGCAAGGCTATTCCGTCTGAGGGCTGCCGGTTCGCCCAGACTGGCGGATTTCTTTGCCCCGCCCGTGACGATACTGTGCCTTACGGTGAGCCTTCCCGCGCTGCTGGTTGGCAGAAGTGTCGGGATGCTTACCCTTGAGGTCGTGGCCTGGAACGTCATCGTGGTGTGCGGGATCGTGTTCCTGGCCCAGGGCGGAGGAATTGCGATGTACAACCTCGCGCGGCGGAGGCTTCCTCCCCTCGCCCGGTTCCTCATCGGCCTGTTGTTTCTGGTGAGCCTGTTCACGCCCGGCCTGAACCTGCTCGCTCTGGCCGTTCTGCTGATCCTCGGGATCGCCGAGAACTGGCTACCCCTGCGGAGGGTGAGGGTCGAGCCGTTGCCCAAATAGCGGCTTCAGTTTCCGGAGGCAGTTTCCGGGAATCTTATGAAGTATTGATTAAATCTCGATGCCGGAGTTTAATCAATGTTGTTACTCGTTTCTACGGAACAGGGGGAAGAGCCGAATCCCTCTGTCATTGCGATGGCCTGTACTCCGGGCCCGAGGCCGCCAAGTGCGGTATCCGAAAACCCCGCTTTCGGCGGGTGCGGTCGCCCTGGGCGGTCGAATTTGAGAAGGGACCCAAGGCGGTTCCCGAAGGAGCTTGGAATGAAGGTGATTATGAACAAGGACCTCGCCACCCTTGGCGAGGAAGGCGACATCAAGGACGTGGCCAGGGGCTATGCCCGCAACTTCCTCTTCCCCAGGGGAATTGCCCTTCCATACACGCCGCAGACGGTGCGGCTGTTCGAGAGGCGAAAGGTCGAGATCGAGGCCCGCAAGACGGCAAAACGTCAGGACGCAATGGGGATTAAGGAACGTTTGGAGAGCCTGGAGATATCCCTGACCATGCCGGCCGGGGCGAACGGAAAGCTCTACGGTGCGGTTACTTCACAGACTATCATGGACGAACTGGCCAGGCAGGGCTTCGCCATCGACCGTAAGAAGATCGATCTCGGTTCGATTATCAAGACAGTGGGCAAGTACAAGGCTTCCGTCAGGCTTTACGAAAACTCCAAAGCGGAGATTCAGCTGACGGTAATCGGTCAGGAGATAAAGACCGATTCCGACCGAACCCCTGCACGCCCGAAACGGAGAAGGGACGAGGAAGCGGAAATCCGGCAGGATGAGGCCGAAGCGGTCGAGACAGCCGAAGTTGGACCTGAGGATGCGGTTTCCGCTGAGGAAGCCGCGGAAACGGTCGAGCCGGACATGCGGGAAGAGGCGGGAAGCGCCGACTAAACCGACCCGATCTGGCAAAGCCAGATTGGGTCGGTTTGCCCCCTTCCTGGAATTGATTTCACGGATCGATTGTCCCGGTGAGTGGGACATCATGCTATGGGGAACCGAAGATGGCAACCGACAAGACACTTCCCCACGACGACGACATAGAACGGGCCGCGCTGGGCATCCTCCTTTTCGATTCGGGGAAGGTCAACGTGGCCAAGCACAACCGTCTGAAGGCCGATGACTTTTACACGAAAGCCCACTACTGGATCTACCAGGCAATAAGCAATCTCGACGACAAGAGTCTGTGCTCCGACATACAGACCGTCGTCCAGGAACTCAAGGGCATGGGCAAGCTGGACGATGCCGGCGGGGCGGCCTACGTTTCCTCGCTGACTACGGTGATTCCCTCCGGGGCGAACATCGAGTACTATATCCGTTCGGTGCTTGATCATTCCCTGAGGCGGGCCCTCCTTCGGGTGGGCCTGCGGATAGGCACGGACGCATACGACGAGTCCCGGGAGGCACCGCAGATACTGGAGGAGGTGGAGCGGGGGGTCTTCGAGCTGCGCGGCGAACGCCAACTGTTCCGTTACGACCGAATAGGCAGCGTCCTCGGCGAAACCATCGACAAGATAGAGCGCGCCTACCGGCTGAAGAACCCGCTCACCGGCCTTTCCACGGGCATCCCCGAACTGGACCGGATGACCACTGGTTTCCAGCCCTCCGACCTGATCATCATAGGTGCCCGTCCCTCGGTGGGTAAGACGGCCCTGGCCCTGAACATGGCGGCGAACATGGCCTTCAAGGAACAGCGGCCGACCGCGTTTTTTTCCCTCGAGATGCCCTCGACCTCGCTCGTGGAACGCATCGTTTCAAGCAAGGCCCTGATAAACGGTGAAAAGATGCGGAACGGCAGCCTGAGTCCCGACGACTTCAAGAAGATCGTCGACGCGATGGGGAAAATGAACGACGCACCATTCTTTATCGTCGATGCCCCGAACATGAAGCTTTTGGATCTGCGTTCGCAGGCAAGGCAGCTTCGCGCGAAGGAAAATGTCGAGGTGATCTTCATCGACTACCTGGGCCTTATCGGGCACGAGAACAACAAGCTGCCCCTGCACCAGCAGATATCCGAGATATCCCGTTCCCTGAAGGGCCTTGCCCGTGAACTAAAAATCCCCATCGTGGTGCTGTGCCAGCTGAACCGCGAGACCGAACGATCCGGCCACAACCAGCCGCCGAACCTGGCCAATATCCGGGATTCGGGCTCCATCGAGCAGGATGCCGACCTGGTGATGTTCCTCCACAGGAAATCCCTGGAAAAAGAGAAGAAGGACGGCGAGGAACAGCCGGCTCCGGACGGTAAACCCACCGAGCTGATCGTGGCCAAGCAGCGGAACGGCCCTGTCGGGCACATAGACCTCGTTTTCCAGTCCAAGTATACCAGGTTCGTCCCGCTGGACAAGCCATATCAGGGGTGACCTGGCAGCCGGGCCCACGGTTGCTGCCCGGCTTGAGAAATCCGGCACTACGGGCCCCGCGTCTCCCGGGCTTCTTGGCCCCGGCGGAATTTTCCGCAGGGATAGGAAAGCCCATTCGGCAGGGTGGAGCGTACTATATGTGAGCACGGACACCCGCCTTGACATCCAGGCCCCTTTCTTATACCCTACAAAGGCTGACCGAGAACCGGCGATCATCCTTGCCGGCACTTTCCCGGGCCGTTAGCTCAGTTGGTAGAGCATCGCCCTTTTAAGGCGGTGGTCGATGGTTCGAACCCATCACGGCTCATGTACCGTAAGTCTTTGTTTGGCAGACACTTTCCGTATGAGGCACCATTCATAACCTCGCTTCCAAAAATGTCGGACGGCTTTCCGACGGCCCGAGAAACGTCTCCCGAAACGGTAAGCCAAGGAGAGCATCGCGGACATGAATGATCCCAAAAGCGTGGAGAATCTGTACGTCAAAACCGATACCCTGCAAACAAGGATAAGGTTCCATGACCGTTACAGCGTCAACAAGTACGGCTGGGCCAATTGGGTTTTCGACCGGTATTCGCTGAAGGAAGGCCACAGGGTGCTGGAAATCGGTTGCGGTTCCGGGGAAATCTGGATGGGTAGGAACCTTCCGGCCGATGTCGCAATCACCCTTACCGACATCTCCGGCTTGATGCTCGGCAAGGCCCGCAACTTGTTGGGCCGATCCCCACAGTTCTGTTTCGAGGTGACGGACATACTGAACATGCCTTTTCCGGACGGCACCTTCGATACGGTTATCGCCAACCACATGCTGTACCATGCGGGCGACCTGAACAGGGCCTTGGCCGAAGTCCGCCGGGTGCTGAAGCCCGCCGGAACCTTTTACGCGACAACGGTGGGCGAGACGAACCTACGGGAACTGAATGCCCTTTGTGCAGCCTGTTCCGCCGGGTGTAATCCGGTTTCTGCCGAGGGATTGACGTTTACTCTGGAAAACGGAGAGAGAACGCTGCGGGAACAGTTCGGTGGGATCGAACTGACACGCTACGCCGATTCCCTGGAAGTGACGGATGCCGCCGACCTGATGGAATACGTCGCCTCGTGCAACGAGCTTGGGGAGCGGGTTTTCCGGGACATCCATGACAGGATAAAGTCGGAAATCGATGTCCACGGAATGTTCAGGATCAAAAAGATGCCGGCATGTTCATATGTAGGGAGTAATCGTTTCTTAGGATGATGGACACTCCGCAATATCACGTTTTCGATCGCAAGGTATTATTTTTCTCCTGCCAAAATTGCTTTCCGGATCTTGGTCCCAAAGGCTTGTCCAAAAGGACCTACATGCCGATAATAGGACAATGCATCTCCTACGATACGCTGTCGTTCCTTGGATAGCCCTGTTTGTATATGCCTTGCTTTCCTTCACCATGGGGCAAAACGGCGTTGCAGCTAAAAGGCATCTGGAAGCCGAGCGGCTCAGACTTCAGGAGAACAGGGACATGCTTGTTGCCGCAAACAATTCCCTTGCAAGCACCAAGGAAAGTCTTTTGTACGATGGTGATGCCCTTTCCGTCCATCTGCGACAACTCGGCTTCGTCCTTCCCGGCGAACGATTTATCCGCGTGATGGGCGTGAGTCCCAATCCCGAGATCACCATCCCGGAAAAGCAGGTTTCCTACTCGGTCGCTTTCCTCTTCGTCCCGAACCTCACCATCGTGATCATCTCCGTGGTTTGCGGCCTGGCGACGCTAATTTTTCTCCTTATCAACGATTTCTACCAGATCAGGGATGCGGTCAAACCGGACCTGAGCCGGGTAAAGGGCTTCGTTCCCGGGCGTGGTTTTTGGGGCAGGTCGGTTTAAGGGGTTTGTTTCCGGCTTGACCCGTGCAAGAATCGCCCCCAAACAAAACGGGGGAGATTTGTCCCGCAAATCTCCCCCGTCCAATCCCCGAGGCAGAACTTCCGCTCGGGAATTTTGGGAACCGCCAAATCCCTTATTTGATCGGCGGATACCTATATCTTCCGGACGGCCTTCACCTCGATCTCGACGCCGCGCCTTCCCCGGTCGACTTCGCCCGATATCTCCACCATGTCGTTCTCGCCCACCGAAAGTCCGCCCCAGTTCCTTGCCTTGATCTTGACGGTGATGGTTCCGGAATTGTCGGTAAAGAGGTAACGGTCGTTGCCCAGGTAGCCGGTTATCCTGCCCCGCATCACCACCGGCGAGTCGTCCCGAAGCCTGTGGGCATCTTCCACCGAGGTAACGATCGCCTGTCCGGTGAATCCGCCCTGTGCGTCTCGGAAACCGCCCTGCTGGGCAACCGCCCCACCGACCGCCATTGTCGCCAGCGCGACAAGCCAGAAAATCCGTTTCTTCGTCATAAGTAGCCTCCTAACGCTTGGTTTGATACCTTCATTCTACATGTGTAGAACAAAGGCGCAAGAGACGGTTTTCGTAATCCGATGACTATCTTTCAGTTATCCTACTTTATGGCGACCGGTTCCGCCGTGATGGCATCGATCTTCACCTTGAACGTCCGGCCGGAATGGCCGACCTTGATCTTCCAGACCGGCTTTCCCTTATCGCCATCCAGCTCCGCATCCTCGACGATGCCGCCGCCGACCTCGGCCATGGCGATTTCCATCGCGCGGATTATCGAAACCAGGACCGGACCTTTCACCGAACTCGAGGAGGAGGTTTTCACCCTGGTGATCTCGGCGGTCGCGACGTCGATGCTGATCGTATGTTTCATCCCCTCATGCCGTATCTTGACGTCGTACTCGGCTCTTCCCCTCCGGCGTTCGCGTTCGAATTCCTCGGCCAGGCCGCCGCCGACTCTGGCAAGGGCCAGTCGGATTCCGGCATCCGGGGAAAGGGGAAGTTCCGGGGAGAAAAGCTCGCTTGAGGCAAAGGCGAAGACCGAACCGGAGAACAGCACGACGGAAAGGACGGCGGCGAGGACCGGTACGGAAAGCCACCTTCGTTCGCGCCCGGAGTCCAGTATGGCCGCCAGCCGCCGTTTGATGCCGAACTTGCCCCGCAGGTAGAAGCAGGTGGAAAGCATCGTCGCCAACCGAGGTTTGCCCTCGATCATTCCGATGATCAGTTCGGCGTAGAAATGCCGTTCCCCGTCGTCGGAGCCCTTCAGCACTTCCTCGTCGCAGGCGGCTTCGACGTCGGCCTGCATCGCGGCGCACATCCAGTGGACCAGGGGATTGAACCAGTGCAGGGAGAGAACCACCAGGGAGAGGGATTTGACGATCAGGTCGCGTCGGCGGAAATGGGCCAGTTCGTGTCTGAAGATGAGGATAAGTTCCTCCGGGCCGAAGTTTTTTTCCGGGAGGATCACCATGGGGCGGAAAAAGCCGGCAAGCAGGGAGCTTCCCGCAAAGCCGCAGAGCGCCAGTTCGATGTCCTTTTCGCCCAGGCCCATTTCCCTTTGGGTTTGGCGGAAGAGGTCGACCATGGCTCCTTCGGCCGGCACTCCCCAACGGCGGACCGCACGGACAAAGGTCAGGTAACGCCAAAAGTGATAGCCGAAAACGCCCAACGCCACGCCGGCCCAGACGACAAGGCAGACCAGAAGCGGGGAGATTCCGGGCCTTCCTGCCGGAACGGGGGCGGTATCGGACGGCGGGACGACGGGGCCGGTAACACCGGGGCCGGTAATGTCGGGCAATTCCCCGGAGTCGGCGGCAAGGGC
>WQZW01000011.1 GCA_009780545.1 Treponema sp. | reverse complement strand
TGAACGGAACGGTGTTTTTTACCCTGCCTTCGACCGGCGACGAGGGCTACGGGGACGTGGAGGCCTTCACCAACTTCGTCATCTATTACAGGATATACCTCAGCGATTTTTCCGTTCCGACCAACACCGTGGACACCGGTTCCAACCAACAGCTGCGGGACGTCAATCCCCAGTTGGCCGCCGACTTCGCCGCGATCTATCCGTGGGCCGACCACAGCAACATTAACGTTACCACGTCCAACGTCCACAATTTTTTCGTCAATACCAGGGGGTTTTTGAGCATCGAGATCGAGGGGGCGAATATCGCCGGCGTCCTGGGACGGGATTCCCTGGGGCAGGACATGCGGATCGATTTTCAGGACACGCCCGGCCGGGCACCCATGCTCAACCTCGCCGGTTCCGGGTACCAACTGAGACGGTCGCAACGGAGCGAACGCGTCGACTTCGATCCGTTGCCCAACCTCGACGGGCGGCTGCCGTTCTTCAACCACCCGGCACTCCTTTCCAGGGACAACAGGACGGACGCGATAAACGCCGACGTGGTGGACAAGACCAACATCCAACAACAGGACCTACAACATTCCTATGCGATAATGTATATCGCCGCAGCCGGCCTGAGTTCCACCACGCCGCCGACGAGGGTTTTCAGCCAGCCGACCTTTCTCGGCATCTTCAGACTGCCAAGTCCGTAGTAGGCCCGACCGGCCGGGAAGCGGCGGGCTAGGGATTTTACTATGCATAATGTATATTCCGTCTACTTTCCGTCTTGGCCGGGCCTCGGATAGGTTTCCGCCGATGGACAAGATCGCGATACGGGACTAGAATCCTGGAATGCTTATCAGGCTGAATGCCGGACCCGACGACGACGGCCGCAGGCTCGACCGGATTCTCAGGAAAGCGTTGCCGGACTGTCCGCTGTCGCTGATACACCGTACCCTGCGTCAGGGAGGGATAACCGTGGACGGCCGTGTCGCCGGGCCCGCGGGCCGTGTCCGTTCCGGCTCGTCGATCGAGGTACGGCTGGAAAAGGAAGCCCGACGGCGGAAGGCCGATTCCGGCCCGTCCGAACGGGCCCCCTTGCCGGAACTGCTGGCCTCCGGTGCGGGGATTCTTTTTTTCAACAAACCGCCGGGGCTGGCAAGCCATGGCCGGGGCAGCCTCGACCGCCTGGTAAAGGCCCGTTACGCCGACGGGGGCCGGGAATCGCTTTCCTTCAGGCCGGGTCCGCTGCACCGGCTGGACAGGCAGACCGGCGGGATCATCGCCTTTTCCGAAACCCTCGCGGGGGCCCGGCTCTTTTCGGGGCTCCTGCATGAGAGGAAGATCGGCAAGACCTACCTCGCCGTCGTCGAAGAACCGCTTCCGGAAGGTTCCGAGCTGATCTGGGAGGACAGGCTGGTGCGGGATGCGGTCTCCCGGAAAAGCCTTGTCTGCGGTGCGGATTCCGGCCGGGGCAAGGATGCGGCGAGCATGGTTCGGGTCCTTGCCTCGAACGGAAGGCTCAGCCTGATACGGGTGCGGATCGCCACGGGCCGGACACACCAGATACGGCTGCAGGCCGCGGCCCGGGGACATCCCCTGGCCGGAGACCTCAAGTACGGCGGCCGGCGGATCGCCGGGGAGGAAAACGGCGTTTTCTTCCTGCATGCCCGGAAATTGGAGTTCCATGAGGAAATCGAAGGTTTGCCGAGGATTATCGAGGCCATGCCGTCGGAGGGATTTAGGGAACAGGTCGGGCGGAACTTCGGGCGGGAATTCGCGGCGGAACTCTTCGGCGGGGAAACGTAAGGATATACGGTTACTGCCGGAGGTATATGCGGGGCGTTACGGGGCAGTCGCGCGCTACTCAGGCTAAAGCCTTCGTGCCGTTTTTCGTCTTGGATGCCTTCATTGGCGCCCTCGGCGCGGTGCCTTTGTTCATCTGCGTGCGCTGCACGCCTTTGTTGGCTCCCCTCATAAGCGGACCGGTTCCCCCGCTCCCCTACCCTTCCGGCCGTCATCCCTCGGACGACGGTCCGATGTCCAGGACCGGCCTGTCGGCCCAGTTTTCGGGCGGCGGTTTTTGGGAGAACTCGATGGAACGCCTGAGGTAGAGTTGGGAGAGGAAGTCGCCCGGATCGGCTTCCAGGGCCTTGCCGAAGTATTCGCCCGCGGCACGCCATTCCTCGATGAAGAACAACCGCAGGCCCTTTTCGTAGTTGGTGTACGTGTCGCGGTCGACCAGGAGTTCCGGAACCTCCGGCAGGTCGGGTATCTCGCCCGAACGGGGCCGGAACGTTCCCTGGCCTCGGAAGCCGGTGTGGACGGCGTAGACCCCGACCGGTTTTTCCTTGCCCCGCAGCTTGACGTTGTCGATCTTGCGGAACAGGAAATGGTTCCGCAGGCCGTCGTAGACGTACTCGGAGACCACCAGCGGGTGGTTGAAGAGACGGGTAACCCGTTCGGTGCGGGAGGCGAGGTTCACCGTGTCCCCGATCACCGTGTAGTCCATTTTGTTCTTGAAGCCGATGTTCCCCAGTATGCAGGGTCCGGAATTGATCCCGATGCCGAGTTCCAGGTACCCCCTGGGGAGGGCGACCTTGGAGATGTCGACGTTCCTGACCGCGGCGAGCATCCGCACCGCCGAACGCACCGCATGCAGCATGTGCCGGCCGGAATCCCCGGTCACGCCGAACACCGCCATGATCTCGTCCCCGATGAACTTGTCGATGTAGCCGCCCTCGGCGATGACCTGGGTTCCCAGTTCGGCGAAATAGCTGTTGAGGAAGCCGACGACCTCGTCCGCCCGGGAATGTTCGGAAATGTCGGTGAATCCCCTGATGTCGGAAAAAAGGATGGTAACGTCGCGGGTTTCGCCCTGGCGGAGGCTCTTGGACGAGTCGGAAATGATGTCGTCCATAACCTCGGGCGGCACGTAGCGGGCGAAGGCGGAACGGGTGTCGCGTTCCAGCTCGGCCAGTTCGAGCATGGACAGGGCGTTGCCCAGGACCGGGGAGGCGGCGTTCAGGAAGGAGGAAAGGTTTTCCATGATCTGCGAGGAGAAATATTCGTTGACGCAGCTTCCGATATGGCAGGAAGCGAAGGTGCGGTCGCCTGAGTTCAGGGGGAAGGTGGCGTAGGAGCTTATCTTCTCGTTTTTGTCGCCGTTGCCGAGGAACTCGACGGGATTTTCGCCCGACATGGGGAAGTCCGGGAAGCGTTTCTTGAAGTCGGCGCCGCAGACCTCCAGGAAATCCCCGGCGACCTCGGCGGAAAGGCCCGAGAAGTTGGCCGAATAACAGTAACGGGCGTTTCTGGTCCCCATGATCGACAGTACGGCGATATCCGCCCCGCAGGAAACCCGGAGCAGGTCAAAAAATCCCCGTACGACTTCCCGGAGATCGCCGGTACGGCCGGAAAGCTCGGCGAGCATTCCGATCACGGTGCTTTGGAACAGTTTGGCGTCCAGCATGTTGCTGACCAGTTCGATCAGGTACCCGTCGGTGATTTTCCGCCCTTCCCGCTCGATGCCGGAAAAGTCGATGTCGCCTGATCCCCGGAGCAGTTCGGCCACCGTCTCCGTAAGCGGCCCGAAGTCGGCGATCTTTTCCAGGTACCGGTCCGCGCCGGAACTGTCCCCCCAGAACCGGTCCCTGCTGCCGGAGAGCGCGCTCAGCAGGATCGCCGGAATCTCCTTGGTGTTCCCGCGGGACTTCAGGAAGCGGACCACCTGGTAGCCCTTGAACAGCGGCATCTGTATGTCGGAAATCAGCAGGTGCGGCTTGAAGGTGTACACGGCCTTGAGCCCGTCGAAACCGTTGGCTTCCCGCCTGATGATCCGGTCCTCGGCGGTAAGGGCGTTTTGCAGCATGTCGGAAAAGACCAGGGAATCTTCCATTATGAGGATGCGTTTTTTGTTATCGTCCATTGTCGGTTCCGATCAGGCTTCGTATCGCCCGGAGAAGGTTGTCGTTATTGAAGGATTTTTTCATAATATAGTCGGCGGCCCCGAGGGAGAGCGATCGCTTCCGGGAATCCTCGTCCGTAAGCGAGGAGACCACGATCACCGGGATCGCGGCAAATTCGGGGTTCTTCTTGAGATTTTCCAGCAGGGTGAAACCGTCCATCACCGGCATGTTCAGGTCGGTGATGATCAGGTCGTAGTTCCTGTTTCGGGCCGCCCGCAACGCTTCCGAACCGTCCCCGGCGGTGTCGGCAAGGTAGCCCTCCGACGTCAGTATTTCCCGCTCGATCTCCCGCGTCGCGGGCGAATCGTCCACGACGAGGACGGAAAGGCGGAGCTTCTCCAATTCGAGGCTGTGTCTCATAATGTCGATGGCCTTTATCCGCTTGGCCATCTTCACCAGGGTGGGAACGTGCAGGACGCTGACGATCCGGTAGTCCTCGTCGAGAACCAGGCCGGAGAACACCGGGATCGTCTCCAGGAACGCCGGCATGGGCTTGAGGATGACCTGCCGCATGCCGGACATGTCGTCCACGGCAAGGGCGATGACGTCGTCGAAGGAACGCACCACCAGGGTAAGCACCGGCCGGTCGGCGGAAGGGGCCGCCGCGGACTTAAGGTCCAGGAGCTGGCTGAGGTGGTGGAACTTGACCAGACGGCCGGCATGGCGTATCTCCGGCCGGTCGATGATGGTAACGATATGGTCCGGCATGACGGGAAGCACCGTCTCAACGAATGCGGCCGGGATAATGAACCGCATACCGCCGGCCCTGACGGGAAAACCGACCAGGGCGGCGACGGAAAGCGGTACCGTGATGGTAAAGGTCGTGCCCTCTCCGGGAGAGCTTTCCACGGTGATGCTGCCCTTGATCTGCTCGATGCCCCGCAACACCACGTCCATCCCTATTCCGCGGCCCGAAACCATGTTTTCCGAGCCGGAGGTCGAAAAGCCGCCCCTGAAGATGAATGCGTACAGTTCCTGGGGGGAAAGGCCGTCCGCCGTTTCCCTGTCGGCCAGGCCGTCGGCGACGATCCGTTCCCGTACCTTCAGGTGGTCTATGCCCTTCCCGTCGTCGGTTACCAGTATCCGCATCGCCCCGCTTTCCTGGGAACAGGCGATCCGCACCGTCCCGGCCTCCTCCTTTCCCAAGTCCAGCCGTTTCTCCGGGCACTCGATGCCGTGGTCCACGGCGTTCCGGAGCATGTGCATGAGGATCGGGGAAAGCATTTCGATGATGTTCTTGTCGATCTCGTTGTTCCCGCCTTCCACGACGAGCCTGGCCCGCTTTCCCAGTTGGAGGGAAAGGTCGTGGACGTAGCGGGGAAAGCCGTCCAGTATGGTGAACAGGGGGACGGTACGCAGGGAGATGACCGATCCGTAGGCATCGTGGATGCCGGATCCCACCTCGACCGCATGGATTTTCAGGCCGGCCTGCAACCGTTCGCCCGCCAGTCTCAGGTCCGTCAGGCTCTTCCGCAGTTCCGGCCGTAAACCGGCCTCGGACTTCATCTGCCGGAAAAACTCGTCCAGCGCCTCGCCGAGGCCGAGACCTTCGGTATGGAGATTTTTGGCCCGAATTTCCAACGACTGAAGCGACGCTATATTGCGGATGATGCCGTCTATCTTGTCCACGGAAACGCGGATGCTCTCCGCCTTGTCCTCGCGCGTCTTCCGTTCCCCGGAATCGCCCGGTTCCCCCGGAACGGTTTCCGGAAGGGCCGCCGTCGGTTCCGGCCGGCCGGAAGGCGAATCCGGGACGGAGAATTCCTCGTTCCGAACGAGGGCGAGCAGGGCTTTCAGGTGCGGGCCGGTGTCGACGCCGTCGTCGCCGGATTCGGCTATGATCCCCAGCGTCCGTTTCAGCAGGTCCAGCGCGGAGATCACCAGGTTCACCGCGTCGGCGCCCAGGCCGATCCGCCCCTCCCGCAGGGCCACGAACACCTCTTCCAGGCCGTGGCAGAGTTCCTCGGTGCAGGCGAATCCCAGCATCCTGGAGCTGCCCTTCAGGGTGTGCAGCACCCGGAGCATGCCGGAAATGTCGTCGGCAAGGGAAATCCCGTCCCGGATGTCGAACAGGAGATTCTCGGCAAGGCCCAGTACCTCCAATCCCTCCTGTACGTACATGGGAACGTATTTTTCCCTTTCTATGGACATTCGGCCCCCGGAACGCCCAGATTCGCGACCTCTGATTTGGGAACGGCACCCGGAACGTCCCCCAGAAGGTCCTCCAGTTCCCCCGTCATCCGGGCTAGGTTTTCCGCCGACGAAGAGACCAGTTCGGTGGAAAGGACGAAGCTGCCGAGCCCGGAGGAGATGTCCTGAATGGCCAGATGGAGCTGCCGCGCGGATTCCCGCTGGTTTTCGGCAAGGGACGTTACCGAGTCGGCCTGGTTCTGCGTTATGTCCGCATACGAGCGTATCTTGCGGAACACGTCCTCGAGCTGGCGGATCAGGTTGTTTCCCTCGGTGATCTTCTCGGAGTTCTCCTCGCCGGAGACGATCAGTTCGGTGGAGGAATTCTGAATCCGGGCGAGCTGGGCCCGTATCGTGCGGGTAAGCTCGGCGATGTCGTCCGCAAGTCGGTTGACCTCGTTGGCCACCACCGCGAAGCGATGGCCGTTTTCCCCGGCGCTGGCGGCCTCGAGCGCGGCGTTGAAGGCGATCACCTTGGTATGGTCGGTGATCGTGTCGATTGCCCGGATGCTCTCCCCTATTTTGCCGGTCTTGTTCCCCAGCTCGCAGATTCCGGCCATCACCCGGTCGTTCTTGTCCCTGATGTCCTGCAGCCCGAGGCTGTTCCGCTCCAGCAGCGAGAATCCCTTCAGCACCTCGTCCTCGAGCTTCCCGCTGATCCCGACCACGCTGACGGTTTTCTCGGCGATCTCCATGGTCAGGCCGGTGTTCCTGTCCAGCGCGGTCTTCACCTCGCCGATGCTCCCGCCCTGCGCGTTCGCCGTTTCGGAGATGATCTTCGACGACTTGAATATCTCGTCGGTGGACGCGCGCAGCGTCCCGGCCATGCTCCGGCTCCGGGAAACCGTGTCGGCCATCGCCAGGTTTGCCGCCTTTTCCGCCTCGGCCATCGAATTGAAAAAGCGGAGCCGGTGCCTGGAGGCCAATGCGGTGATGATCCCGATCATCAGCATCCCCAGTATCCTGAATCCCTCGAAGTATATGCTGAAGCTGTCGCTTACGTGCTTCTCGCCCAGTACGGCGTAATACGGCAACTGCAGTACCCGGTAGTTGGCGGCGATTACTATGGCGTAGGCGGCGGCGGTAAAAACACCCGAGAAGACGGCGGCCCTCATGCTGAACCTGAACGAACCGATGAGGATGAGGAAGACGTAGTACAGGCCCATCAGGGGAAGGTAGGCGCGGGGGGGCTCGATCTCGGGGAAGGAGCAGACCACCCAGAGGACGGCGCTGACGCAGCTTACGTCCAGGACGACGCAGAAGTACCGATACCAGGACGCGGTGGCGGGATAACGCCTGACATGAAGGAACAGGAGAACGGCGTAGGCGAGGAAGACGAAGGCGGACAGGTACAGGCGGAAAGGCGGCCACACGCCCGAATTGGCCCGAATGAGGAACGAGGCGATGGCGACGCTTACCGTCAGCGTTACGGCGATGGCAAGACGGAGGGTGCAGATGATCCGCTCGCCCTCCTGAGCGACCCTGGCCGCGTCGCCTTCGGTTCCGGAATCCCTCATGGCTTTTTCCCGCCTTCCTGGAAGCGGGCCAGGCTTTCCCGGAGTTCGCCGGCCATCTTGGCCAGGTCGTCGACGGTCCTGGAAGTATTGCCGGTGGCGAGCATGAACTGCTTCCCGCCGGCGGAGATTTCCTGCAGGGCGAGGAGGCTCTGCTCGGCGGCGATCTCCTGCTGCCTGCCCAGTTCCAGTATGTCCTTCGAGCTGGTGGCGGCGTTCCTGGCCACGTAGGTAATGTTCTCGAAGGCTTCCTTCTGCTCGACCAGTCTTTTGTAGCCCTGGCCTATCGTGTCCGAGCTCAGGGCGGCCTCCGATATGAGGAAGCCGGAAACGTCCCTAAGTTCGGATATCCTTTCCTTTATGGTAACCACCGAGGTTCCCACGTTGTCGGCGAAGCGGCGGATCTCGCCTGCGACCACGGTGAAACGCAGCCCGGCCGCCCCGGCCGAGGAAGCCTCCAGCGCGGCGTTGAAGGCGATGAGCTTGGTCCTGTCGGCGATGTCGTCGATGAACTGCACCGCCTCGTTGATCCGGGAAAGCACCTCGGTAAGGTTGTTGATCTGTTCCACCACCTTGTCGTTCTGCTTCCGTATCTCGTCCATCATCGTCTCGTTTCCCTTGTGCAGCAGCACTCCGTGCCCGCTCAGGGATTCCACGTCCGAGGCAAGTTCCACGACTCCCTCGGTATGCTGGGTCATCCGGGAGGAAAACGCCCTGCTGTTCTCCATCGTGCCCACGATCTCCGTTACCGATGCCGACTGCTGGGCCGCCGTGGTCGAAATCTCGCGGGCCGAGGATGAAAGGTCGTAGACCGCGGTCGAAACCCTGGTCGCGCTTCCCCCCAGCAGGTTGAAGTGCAGCTTCAGGCTGTCCCGTATCCTCACCATCATCCGCTGCATCTGCCCTATCTCGTCCTTCCTGGTTACCGGTATCTCGATATCGAAACGCATATCGGCCAGGGAGGAGGCGACCTTTTCGATCCCCACGATGGATTTGGTCATCGAACCGGAGGCGGACAGGGCGAACAGGACGGCGATGCTCGCCGATATGACGAACGCGACCAGCAGGGCAACCTGTTCGTAGCCGAGCAGCGAGGGAATGTCGCGCCTGAACAGGCCGGCCGTCCAGATCGCTATGACCTGCCCGTTCTCCACCACCGGGAAAAAGGCGCTGACCTGCACCCCTCCCTCGCCCGGGTATTCGGGTGTGATCAGGGGGATCTTCGTCTGGTAGACGTCCTCGATTCCCTCATGGGGGGAATTCATGTAGTCGACGGTGGGAAAGCCCGGCATCGAGGCCGCGTCCAGCACGATGCGGTAGCTGCCCGGAACCCGGAGCTGGAGCAGGCGGAGGCCGTTGAGGTTGTAGTCCTCCCGTATCTTCAGCAGGCCGGAGACGGCAAGGGCGTGGTCCTGGTCACCGCCGGCCGCATCACGGAGGGCGGCCAGCCGCTCCCTGTCAATCGGGATGCGGGCCACGGCAAGCGAGATCGCCGTGCTCAGCGTGTTCGTGTAGGTGTCCTCCCGGTACTTGCCCCCGTATTGAAGCAACAAGGCCAGTACCGTGCTGAAGAACACCAGCATGCCGAGAGCCACGAACTGAACGAAAAACCTGTTCCTCAATTTCCAAATCATACCGTTCTCCTCATGCCGGGGTTATTTGTCGGATTTCTTAAGGAGGATCCTGCCGAAGTAATCGGGGTCGAAGCCCCCGAGGAAGCACTCGTAGCCCAGGTTCCTCCCGTAGGCGAGGCTTTCGGTTGCGGCCTTGGCCCGTTCCGCGTATTCCGGGCCGCCGTCGGGACCGGAGAGCATGGCAAGCCGGTAGAACGCCGGCCAGAAGGCCCGGTCCTTGAGGGCGGCAAGCTCGAAGCAGGCCCTTGCCCGTTCCCGTTCCCCGGCCAGCAGGAACAGCTCCCCGCGGAGGAAGCCGGGCTGCGGCCCGCTGTTCGTCCTTTCCAGGAAGGCCAGCGTCAATTCGGCCGCCTCCCTCTCGCCGGAACCGATGAAGTAAAGGACGGCGGCGGCAAGCGCGCTGCCCGACGGCCGTTCTTCCCCCCCGCTCCCCGTCAACGCCGCGTATACCAGTTTGGCACCGGTCTTTCCCCCGTCCCTGCTCAGTACGTCCTTGATCTCCGAGGACGGCATTCCCGTCTCCGGTCCCGGTTCCACGGTCCGCCCGGAAGGGACGGGTCCCGCGACGGGGGATTCCGGGATCGGGCCGGGGCCGGTCCTCGGCAGTTCCCGTCCTCCCGGCCCCCCCGATATGGTCGGGACCGCCTTCCTGAAAAAGAACGTTTCGTTAAGGCTGTGCCGGGCCAGCGTGGGATAGTCGTTCCCCGCGGTTTCGCAGACGCCGAGAAACAGCACGCCGTTGTCGGTAAGGGCCTCGCCGAGATTGCGCAGCACCGAGACGCGGTTCTTGGGGGTGAAGTAGATCAGGGCGTTCCTGAAGAACACCAGGTCGTACTTCCGCCGAATCCCCCGGATCAGGTTGTGGGTGAAAAACCCTACCTTCTCCTTGAGGGATTCGTCCACGACGTACTCCTCCCCTTCCCGCCTGAGGTACCGGTCCAGGACATACCGGAAACCGGCCCCGTCCGGCCTGATGACGTTGGAGGTGTAGCGTCCGGCCTTCGCCGTCCGTATCGAGGCGGCGTCCACGTCGAAGGCGTCTATCTCGAAGTCGAAGGCCCCGTTCCCGCCCGAACGCATGTGGTAGTCCAGCAACATGGCGATGCTGTACGCCTCGCAGCCGATGGAGGTTGCCGCCGAACAGATGCGGATCGGGCGGCCGAGACGGACAAGATCGGGCAGCATGCGGAGCAGCAGGTCGAAGTGGGCCTCTTCCCTGAAAAAATAGGTTTCGTGGACGGTTACCGTGCCGGAAACCTGGAACACGCCTTCCCTGGAAGCAAGTTCGTTGGCGAACATCGTCGGGTTTTCCACGAAGGAATAACCGCAGCGGCTCTCGATCTGCTCGCTCAGCCGGAGCAGGGATTCCCCCTCGGCCCGAATCCCCAGTATCTGCTCGATCCGGTAGTGGAGGAACACCAGCGACGGATTGCACAGGGCGATCTCGGAAAGCTTGCCGCAGAAATCCGCCAGGTTCGGCTCCCCGGTCCGCCCGTCCTGCGTATTTTTTCCGGAATGTACCGTTTCCATATCCCTTACCGCCCGTCCCGTATCCTCAGGAGCAGACCCTCGACGTCCAGGAGGAAGAACGCCGTTTCCGCCCGGTCCGTAAAACCGAGGCCGGAGAACAGGGCCGAAAATCCGCTGCCGGCGAGGGGCCGGGGCACCGGATGCAGCCGTCCCTCTTCCAGGTCGACCGAGTCCACGACCTTCCCTCCCAGAAGCACCGCCCGTTCCCCGAACCCTTCTTTAAGGAAGATGCCGCAGAATCCGCCCTCGGCCCGGTCGGTTTCCGCCCCCAGCAGAAGGGGGAGCCTGACGTAGGCAAGGCCGCTTTCCGCATCCCGAACGATACTTTCGTTACGGTTCGGCGGGCCGTCCCCGTAGCCTTCGACGTCCCGAAGGTCCCGCAGGGCCGCCACCGAATCGGCCGGTATCGCAAGACGGAAGTCCAGGGTTCGGGATACGAACACGTTCACCGGGGTGCCCCGTGCGGCTTCCCGGGATTTGCCCGTATGTCCAGAACGAGGACCTCCCGCCCTTCCCAGCCGAAGGAGGCGGTAACCGCGGAAATCCCCTCGGCCCCGTATTCCCCCTCATGCGGCAGGAGTTCCCCGCCCGAAACCTCCACGATGTCGCTGACGTCGTCGATGAGGAAGGCCACCCGGTCCGGGTGCCCGCGCAGGACGAGCATCTTCTTTCCGGAACTCGGCGCGTCGAACAGCAACAGGCCGACGTCGAACAGGACGTAGGGCACCGAGTATCGGCTTACCACACCCAGCACGTAGGGGGGGACCAGCGGAAGCCGGTGGACGGCATCGAGGCCCGCAATCTCGTCTATCTGGTCCAGGGTCAGCGCGCAGAGCCTTCCCTGGATGGGAAAGACCAGGAACTTCCCGCCCCGGCAATCTTCCGCGCCGTCTCCGTCCGACACCGTTCCTTCCATCCCCGGCATGCCCTTCAGATGACCGTTCCCGGGTACAGCACGGTGTTCTTCGGGATGACGATGATCCCGTCCACCACATGGTAGTCGCCGTAGTCGCCGTCGCCGCGGCCGATCTCGTCCACCCCTATCCTGCAGCCCTCGCCGATCCGCACGTTCTTGTCGATGATCGTCCCCCGGATGCTCGATCCGGCCCCTATCCCCATGTTCGGCAGCCGCTTTTCAAGATTTTCCATCTTTTCGATGTCGGTCTCGTAGAAGTCCGCCCCCATGCAGACAACCCCGTTCAGGCTGGCCCCGTTCTCCACGATGGTGCGCACGCCGACTATGGAATTGTTGATCGTGCCGTTGGTGATGATGCAGCCCTCGGCGGCGATGGACTGGGTCATCTGGCTGAGGTTCATCTTCGACGGCGGCAGGTTCCGCTTATGGGTGAAGATGGGAAGATTCTCGTCGTAGAAGTCGAACTTAGGGCGCACCGAGGTCAGTTCGAGGTTCGTCTCGTAGAAGTTGCGGATGGTGCCTATGTCCTCCCAGTAGCTGTCGAAAAGGTAGGCGTTGACCCTGCAGTCGCCTATGGAACGGGGGATGATCTCCTTGCCGAAGTCGGCCAGGTCGTTGTCCAGGCACTTTTCCATCATGGCCGCGTCGAAAACGTAGATGCCCATCGAGCCGAGGAATGCGTCCCCGTCGATCTGTTTCCCGGTTTTCAGCGCGTCCGGAATCCTGAAGTCGGAAATGTCCTTGATCGGCCCGGGTTTTTCCAGGAATTCGGTGATTCGGCCGTTTTTGTCGGCCTTGAGTATCCCCAGGGCGCCGGCGTCCTCCCGGCTTACCGGGGTGCAGGCTATGGAGATGACCGCCCCCGAGGCGATATGCCGGTCCAGGAAGTCCCGCAGGTTCATGCGGTACAACTGGTCGCCGGAAAGTATCATATAATAGGAAGGTTTCTGGCTCCTGAAGTGGGGAAGGTTCTTGCGGACGGCGTCGGCGGTTCCCTCGTACCAACTGGATCCCTCGACCGTCTGCTGGGCGGCCAGTATCTCCACGAAGCCGTTGGTGAAGGTGTCGAAGAGGTAGGTTTGGCCGATGTGCAGGTGCAGCGAGGTGGAGTTGAACTGGGTGAGGATGTAGATGCTCCTGAAACCGGAGTTGATGCAGTTGGAGATGGGAATGTCCACCAGGCGGAACTTTCCCCCGAAAGGAACGGCCGGTTTGGAACGCTCCTTGGTGAGCGGAAAAAGACGGGTTCCCTTGCCCCCGCCTAACACGATAGACAGAACATCCGACATACCAGCCTCCTTATCGTCGCGGCGACACTCCCCGGAAGCGGACCTCCGGGCGGTCGCCATAACGAAATCCTCACGGCCTCATACTCACCGCCTTACGTCATTATAAGATGAAAAAAAACTTTTGTCCATTATTGTCCGGGTGCGGTTACGATAGCGGCGGAAAAATTTTGAAATGTTAAAAAAAACCGTTGACTTCTTTGGGGCGCCATGGTATAGTGGCTTAAGGTACCATTTAACGACCGGAACTGCGCCGCTTTGTGTGGACGATACGCTGCCGGCCAAGATCAGGAGGAACTAAGGATGAAGATGTTGCGCACGGTGTCCACCGTTACGGTGGCGGCTTTCCTGGCACTCGCCGTAGTCGGGTGTTCGGGGAATGACAAGGGCGGCGG
>WQZW01000010.1 GCA_009780545.1 Treponema sp. | reverse complement strand
ATTCCATAAGAAAGATCATTCTATCCAATCGTTGAAAAAGCTCATGTTGATTCATGAAGTAATACTAGTGGTTGGGCACGGCGTTGTCAATCCCAAGGTTCCCGGCCTCAGGGCAACAGCATTTAGCTTTTTCTGCCGCCAAACTTGAAAGCGCTCCTGGGATAATGCGCAAATCTTTGGGAAAACATCCCCCAATTTCGGATAAAACAACGAAAGACACCAAAAAAGATGTCTTTTCCCTCCGTGTAACTCCGTGTCCTCCGTGGTTTAATTCTTCCCTCCGTGGTTTTGAATCGTAAAAACGGAACCTGCGGAGTAAATGCTGTTGCCCTGCCTTGTGAACGAAATCGTTTCACCGCAACACAACTTCCGTCCTTCCGAATCCGCCGAGTTCCGGGTGCGAGAAAAAATAGTCGGCGACGGCCCTTTCCGTCTTCAGCCGGTCGTGAACGCCCTTTTGCAGGATACCGTCGCCGGTGCCGTGGATCACCGAAAAAGTCCTCAGGCCGCACAGGACGGCGGCGTCGGTCTGGCGGCGCAGCGCTTCCAGTGCCTGTTCCAGCCGCATTCCCCGCAGGTCTATCTCGAGGCTTGCCTGCGGCGGCCGGGCATAATCCACGCCCGCGATCTGCGGCTTCGGTTTCGCCGAGGGTTTTGCCGGCGCGATCAGGCTTTCCGGAAAGCTTATCCGGAGGGCCCCGATCCCGACCAGCCAGGTATCCTCCCCGCCGCTCTTCTTGCCCCGGCGCAGCAGCGTTCCCCGTCTTCCCGGTTCCCCGGCGAGAACTTCCATGCCGACGGCCAGGGGAAGCGCCTCCCGCGGTTTCGTCCGCACCTTTTCCTTCCGGCTTTCCCGCGCCAGCTCCTGCTTTTGGGCATCCAGCAGGGCCTTTTCCGCGCGGGCGTTCCGCTCCAGTTCGCCGAGGAATTCCTTCACCTTGAGGGTTTTCTCCCGGTCGATTTCCCCTTCCCGCAGTTCCCGGACGAGGTTCTCCAGGGTTTTCCTGCTTTCGTCCAGCAGGTTTCCCAGCCTGCCGGAAAATCCCTCGTTCAGTTCCAGCTCCTTCCGTTTGAGTTCCAGTTCCCGCAGGTCCGCCATCCGCTCCCGTTCCTCAAGCCGGGCCCGGTCGGTTTTCGCCGCCTCGTTCCGCAGGTCCAGTTTCCGGTGTTTTTCCTTGAGGCCGGCGATAAGTTCCGATATGTCCGAGTGTCCCCGATCGACGTACTGCCGGGCCTTGGTAACGATATCGTTGACAAGCCCGTTCCGCGCGGCGATTTCCAGCGCGCGGCTTTCCCCCGGAATGCCGGCGACGATCCGGTAGGTGGGCGAGAGCGTCCGCTTGTTGAATTCCACCGAGGCGTTTTCGACCAGGGGCCGGGTGTAGCCGTAATGTTTCAAAACCCCGTGATGGGTGGTGATTATGACCGTCGCGTTTTTTTCGATGAGGTGGTCCATAATCGCCATGGCGATGGCGCTTCCTTCCTCGGGATCGGTTCCGGAACCGAGCTCGTCCAGCAGCACCAGGGAGGATTCCGTGCAGCGTTCGAGGATGGAGGCGATGCCGGTGATGTGGGCGGAAAAGGTCGAGAGCGACTGCCCGATGGACTGCTCGTCGCCGATGTCGGCGAAGATGCCGTCGAAAACCGGAAGGCTGCTGCCCTCGTCCACCGGAAGCGCGAGCCCGATCTGGTTCATCATGGCGAAAAGCCCGACGGTTTTCAGGCTGACGGTTTTTCCCCCGGTGTTCGGCCCGGTGACGATCAGCGCGCGGATGGCGTTCCCGGTCCCGCCGGAATCGCCATGGTTTTTTGTCATGGCAAGGTCGATGGGCACGCAGTTTTCCAGGAGCGGATGCCGCGCCCGGACAAGCCTTACGCCGGCAGGCGTTCCCGTCCCGCAGAAGTTCCCTCCGGTTTCCAGCGAGTACCGGGCCTTCGCGACGACGGCCTCGACGTCAAGCACGGTTTCGTGAAAAATCTTGAGGTCGCGGGCGGAAGCGGCTATCGTTCGGGTAAGGTCGGCAAGTATTTTTTTGGTCTCGATCTCGAGCCTTTTCGTTTCCAGGAAAATGTCGTTGTTTTTTTCGACCACTTCCTGCGGCTCGACGAAGATCGTCTGCCCGCTGGAGGACGCCTCGTGCACGATGCCGGGAATCCTCCCCCGAAAGTTGGCCTTTACCGCCAGCACGATCCTCCCGTCCCGCTGGGACGGCAGCGGCGACTGCAGCATGCGCCGCGCCTCCTCGCTGCCCGAGTACCGCGCGACCAGCGCGTCCAGGCCGGAGCGCAGGTTCCGTATCCGCTGCTTGATCGCCCGCAGTTCCGGCAGGTCGCGGATGTTGCCGTCCCGATCGACGACCCTGAAGACGGAAGCGGCAATATTCGAACAGTCCGGCAGGGAGGCGAAATAGCGGTCGAGGTCCGGATGGGGAGCGAGCCAGGCGCGGATTTCCTCGCCGCGTTCGGTAAAAAGGGCGAGGGCGAAAACCTCCTCGATTTCAAGGGAAACGTTTTCGACGCCGAGCTTGCGGATAAGGGAACCTATCGGGGGAAGGTATTTGCGGGGATCTTCCTTGCCCTGCCGTATTCGGGAAATCACCGCCCGCACGGCGTTTTGCGTCGCGGCGGCCTTTTCCGCCTCCCATGCCGGAACTTCCGCCCGCAGCAGATCCGCCGTCTCCCCGCTCATCGAGCATGCGGCGACCCGTTCCCGTATCGCGTCGAACTGGAGCAGCCGGAGGGCTTTTTCGCCCGGATTCCCTTCGCTAATCGACATGGCTTTTTCCCGCAAGGTTGTCGAAGATCCGGATGAAGCTTTCGTAGCGGTCCTCGTGGATGGCCCCGGCATGGACGGCTTCCATGATCTTGCAGCCCGGTTCGTGCCGGTGCGAGCAGGAAAGGCCGTAGGTGCATTTGCCGGCAAGCGGGGCGAACTCGCGCATATACAGGATCAAATCGGCGGCCCCGATTCCGGTGGGAACGAAACGGCGGATTCCGGGCGTGTCGATGATCCAGGTTTCCTCGGAAAGCTCGATGACCGATGCCAGCGTCGTCGTGTGGTTCCCCCTGTCGTATTTTTTGTTGATGTCCCCGGTCCTGACGGCCGTTCCCGGTTCCAGCGCGTTGACCAGGCTGGACTTGCCGACCCCGGACTGCCCGGTCAGCACGGAACGCTTTCCCCGGAGAAGCTCCCCGAGTTCCGGAATCCCTTCCCCGGTCGTCGAGGAAACCGGCATTACCCGGTAGCCTATCCGCCTGAAGTCCTCCAGCCGTTCGTCCGCATCCAGGAGGTCCCCGTCGCCCTTCCGTTCGAGGTCGATCTTGTTGCGGACGACGAGCGCCGGGATTTCGGCGATGTCGGCCTGCAGCAAAATGCGGTCGATGAAGCGGGGCCTGAAGGGAGGGGAAGCGCCCGAGGTAACGCAGACGACAAGGTCGATGTTGGCGGCGATCAACTGGACGGCCCCGCCTTTCTGGTTGAACCGGCTGAAGACGTTTTTCCGCTCCTCGAAGCCGACGATCAGGCCGTATTCCGCTTCCCCCGAATCCACGCCGATCCTAACCCGGTCGCCGGGAACGAGGGCGTTGTAGAAATCGTCATGGCCCTTGAGGACCTTGCCCTTCAGCCCGCACCGGACGTTCCGGTCGCCGCCGTCCGGCCTTACGGTAAAGACGTTTCTCGAACCGGAAAGCACCGTCGCGCCGATCCGCTCCGGCATCATCCTTCCTCCGCCAGCGGGAGCCCGCAGCCCAGCCGCCGTGCCCAGGCTTCCCAGGCCGGCTCCGGAGCGGCGGTACCGGAAAGGAGGAACAGCGGCCTTCGCGGTATGCCGTCGTTGCCGTCCCGGCATTCGCCCTTTGCGTCCAGGAGCTGTCCGATCCGTGCCGAAATCCCCCCGAGCGACTCGAAGACGGCGACGTCGGGGGCGGCCTCGGCCCGGAATTCCTCCAAAAGGAACAAAAAATGCGTGCAGCCGAGGGCCATCGCGTCCACCGATTCCCGGCGGAACCGCTGCAGGTAGCCCCGCGCGATCAGCCGTCTTTCCTCGGCGGAGGAAGCCTCGAGGCGGTTTTCCACGAAATCGACCAGTTCCGGCGCGCCGATTCCCACGACGGTACGGTTGCCGTGCTCCCGGGCCAGCCGGTGGACGTACTCCTCCCGGACGGTAAGCTCGGTCCCCAGCACGCCGATTTTCCCGGTCCTCGATGCGAGGGCCGCGGGTTTGACCGCCGGCACCGTTCCCACGAAGGCGGTTTCCGGAAAACGTTCCCGGAGCGGCCCCAGCGCGGCGATGGAAGCGGTGTTGCAGGCCAGCACGACGATTTCGGGGGCAAAAACACGGGAGACCTTTTCGACCAGTTCGATGAGGAGCGACGCGAGTTCCTCTGGCAGTCGCCCCCCGTAGGGGAAATTCCTTCGGTCGGCGAGATAGGCCAGGGGTACCTCGGGGCGCTCCCGGCGGAACCGGTTGAAGTAGGGGATGCCCCCGATGCCGGAATCCAGGAAAAGCACCCGGACCTTTTTTCCGTTTTCTTCCATAGTACGGCGGGCGGAAGCCGCCCTAGTCGAACAGCCGGTCAAATGCGGACCTGCCCGCCGCCGTTCCGGCCTTCGCCCCGCCGGTCCGTTCCCGGTACTTGGGGTCGAGGGAAAACCAGTCGCAAAAATTCGCCCGCTCCTTGTCGCCCGGCGGTTCGGCCCCCGCCTCCGCGCAGTCGCCCCGCGAGCCCGGCAGGTAGAACCGGCAGTTCCTGCAACAGCGGACGTCCTTCCGGCAGTCCGGGCACGTCAGCGACCGTCCGAAAGGTTCCCGTTCGGTAACGGGCGAACCGCAATACCAACACATATCCGGATGATACCGCAAGTTTCGGTTTTTTGGAACCCGACCGATCGGCCAGCGGCAATTTTCGGTTTCGAGATACCGGTACGCTCGGAGGAGGAAATTCCTCTTCCCTCCGTGCAACTCCAAGGTCAATCCGCCACAGGTGGATTGGCCCGCCCTCCGTGGTTAAAATTCTTCAATCCGGAAGAAGAATCAAGGCCGGAGTTGCACGGAGTACGCGGAGTTTTGATCCGTGGTTCGCCCGAAAGTTAACGGGGAATTGTTGATCGGCGACCATGCATTTGTCGTGGGGATAATGCGGGGGCGTTACGGGGGCAGCGCCCCCGTTCGGGGGGTAGCCCGAGACTTGCTACGCAAGGCTCGGGCTCAGGGGGGCTTGGCCCCCCTCCTTGGTTTCCCGAATCACTTCCCCGAGATCGTGATCCCGTCGAAACAGCACCAGGGCAGCAGGCTCGATCCGTCGCAGGCGCGTTCCCTGGAGATTGCCGGGATGTTCCGCAGGGCTTCGGCGAGGTTGAAGGCGATCATCGTTTCCTTCAGGGCGCAGGTTATCTTGCCGCCCTCGATGAGGAAGCTGTTCTTGGCGATGCCGGAGACGTCGCCGTTGGCGTTGGGCGTGCCGCCCGAGAACCGGTTCAGCAGGATGCCGCGGTCGATGCCCTCGATCATCCGGGCCAGCGGCGTTTCCCCGGCGGCGACCTCGAGGTTGCCGAGCGCGGTGTTGCCGGAGCGCGGCTTGCCGGTCTTGTTCGAGCCGTACAGGGAAAGGGCGAAGGAATTGAGAATTCCTTCCTTAACGAACGTCTCGTCCCGGCTCTCGAAGCCGTCTTCGGTGTACGGCTCGCCGGCGACGATCAGGGGATGCCGGGGCGAGGTGCCGAAGGTCAGCTTGGGATCGGCGACCGGGGTTCCCAGGGAATCCTTCCAGCGGCTGGTCCCGTCTATCAGGCAGCCGGTCCCCAGGAAGCACCTCAGCATGGTGCGCCAGATCAGGTCCTCGCACAGCGGGGTTACGATCATCTTTCCGACGAACTTCCCGTCCACCGTTCCGGGATCGGTGGATGCCTGCGCCTCCTCCAGGCTCTTCCGCTGCAGGCCGATTTCCATAAAGGGAAGCTCCAGCGACCGCAGCAGGGACCCGTAACCGAAAAACGAGGATACCTTCCCGCCGTCCAGGGCGGAAAATCCGGCCCCCATTCGGTAATATTCGGTTTCCGAGCCGAATTCCACGCCGTTGGAGTTCAGGAAGAGGTTTTTCCCGCTGTTGAAGTCGCAGGTCATGCCCCGTATGGTGATTTTGGGAAAGTCGTCCCGCACCCGTTCCACGAATTCCTTGGCACGGGAGAACAGCCGGCCCATGTCATGGCCTTCGATGCGGCGGTCGAAGTGCCGGTTCTCCGCCTTGGGGGCGATGTCCAGGGCGTCGTCCGGCACGGCGGCTTCCGCAAGGGCCAGGCAGTCGGCCACGGCCCGGTCCACCGATTCCCGGTCCAGCCGGTTTGTCCGTATCTCGCCCTTCTTTCGGTCCTTGATCGCCATGAGGGACAGCCGGTCGGAAAGGACGGTCCGCAGCAGGCTGAACTCGCCGGCCTCGACGTTGAACTCGTCCTCCCTGTTTTGGGAGACGCGGCAGTCGGCCTTGTCCGCCCCGGCCTTCAAAAGCGATTCCAATGCGTAACGGGCAATGTCCTTCATCACTTTCCTCCTATGGCAAGCTCGCAGCGGATCGCCGGCCCGCCCATTCCCACGGTCATCGGCTGTTTCTTGCCGCAGAACCCGGCGGCTTCCCAGACGAAGTCGTCGGAAACCATGTCCACGGTCTTCAGCATCTCGAAGGCAACCCCGGAAATCGTCGTGTCCCTGATCGCCCTGCCCAGCTTGCCGCCCTTGATCTCGTACCCCATGGTGACGGAGAACATGAACTCGCCTGTGGCGTCGGCCTGGCCGTTTCCGGTCTTGATCAGGTAGTAGCCGTCGTCCACCCCGGCGATCAGCTCCTCCAGCTTGTTCCGGCCGGGAAGGATGGCGGTGTTCCTCATGCGGATCAACGGCTCGTCGGAGAACAGGAAGGCGCGGGCGTTGCCTTGGGGCTTCGTTTCGAAATGCCTGGCCGTTTCCCGCGAATGCATGAAATTTTTGAGGATTCCGTTCTCGATGATGGTTACGTCCTCGGCCGGAACGCCCTCGTCGTCGAGGTAGACCGGAAGGGGGCAGGTTTTTCCGAGGGCGGTGTGGGCGAAATCGACCAGGCCGATCAGTTCGCTGGCCACCGGTTTGCCCAGGTTGGTCCCCGCCACCGATCCGCCGAGGACCAGGTCGGCCTCGGTGGTGTGCCCGACGGCTTCGTGGGCCAGCATGCCGGCGAGGTCCGGATGCAGGACGCAGCGGCGGAGTCCGGCCTCGGCAAAAACGCCGTCCCGTTTGTCCATGAGGCGCCGGTGCAGCCCGTCCAGCTCCGGGACGAGCAGGGCCGGATCGGAAAACAGTTCGTCGAAACCGCCGAATCCCCCGAACGACTGGTACAGTTCCACCGGATGTCCCTCGGAGTCCTCCGCCGTCATCCCGACGTACACCGTGGTTCTGGGCTGGAAGAACCGGCCGTCCGTGCCGTCGATGCCGGAACCGGAGCCCACGGCAATGAGTTTCTCGATGTCCAGGCAGAAGGTCGTGACGTACCGGCTGGAAAGGTCCTTGTACCTGCCGGTAATCAGGGCGTCCAGGGCCTTGGAGAACTCGATGAGGGCGGCCTGTTTCGCCTGTTCCCTCGGTTCCGTTTTGGGCGGGACGTTTCCGCCGGCGACGGCCGGGAACGGCGGCCTGCCCCGGTTTACCTGCCGGTCCATGAAGAGGGCGTTCTCCGTGGCGGCGGCCAGCACCCGCCGCACGCCGTCCTCCGAATATTCGGCCATCGAGGCGAAGCCGGCGGTTCCCCCGCGATGCACCCGCGCCGAAACCCCGCCGGTCACGCTCTGTTCGTTGCCGACCATGTTGCCGGCCAGAAAGTTCACCCTGGAGACGGTGTTCGTCTGCGCCCGCAGTTCGGTCTGGTCCCTAAATTCGCCCTTATGGGCACCGATAAAGTCTTGAAGCATCGTTTCCTCCTGGGAATCATACTAGCACGCTTTGGAGGGGCGGGCAACGAAATTCTTGCCGTCCGTCAATCCGTCGCGGGCGGATCGGCCTTCCGCCTCACATGCCTTCCCACGAAATACCCGACGATTCCCAAAACGGCGATGGCGGCAAAGAGGGCGGCGGCCAAAAGGAACCTGCCCCGGGAAAGGCCGTATCCGGCAAGGACCGACACGAGAACCGCCGGAAGCCGGGCGGCGATGCTGAGGACGCAGAAGCGGAACGGGCCGATGCCGCTCAGGGCGAAAAGGTAGGTCAGGGCGTCCTTCGGCGTGCCGGGGACGAAGTACAGGAGCAGGATCAGGGCGGGGGAGTCGGCCGGGATGCCGAAAAAACGGTATTCGGAAAGTTCCCGGCCGCCCGAGAGGAGGCGCAGGGTCTTCCTCCCCAGACGCCGTACCAGGGCGAAGATCGTGAGGTTGGCCAGAAAGAGGCCGACGACGATGAGCGCGACCGCCCCGACGGGGCCGTACAGGGCGCCGGAGACGATCTGCACCGGCCCGCCCGGCACGAAGGCCAGCACCACCTGCAGGTACTGTACCGCAAGGAGGGCGAACCAACCTCCCGGCCCCAGCGCGGCGATCCGCTCCCCGAAGGCGGCGAGGGCCTCCGGGGAGCGGAGGCCGGAAACCCAGCGTATCCCCAGCGCGGTGAGCGCGGCGGCGACGGCAAGCAGGACGAGCAGACAGGCCAATCTCGCCCGGCCGATCCGCCGAATCCCGGCCCAAACGTCGCCCGCCCGCATGGAACTTCCCGGCCCGAACCTAGCGGAACCGGTTCAGCCGTACCCAGTCGGCAAGGGCCGCGGCAAGGTCGGCGGTTTCGGCTTCCGGCTCCTGCCTGCCGGCTTCCCGCAGGAAGGGCAGGACGACCTCGGCCTTCATCGCCGCCCAGTCGCCCGGCAGGGGACCCGGCGGAACGAGGAAGTCCGCCGGGGGAATCGTCTCCGGGAGTTCCGGGTAGAACATGGGAAAAACCTCCTCGGTAACCGGCCTCAGCGCGGAAAAGCCCCCGGCGATGCCGAAGGAAAGTTCCGTCTGCCCGAAGTCGGCGCTCCGCTGCAGCAGTTCCCGCTGGGTGTCCGCCCGAAAGAACCACAGGACGAAGGCCTCGGCCGCCTTCCGCCCCGCCGTCCTTCGGCCGTTCTCCCCCGCGACCAGGCCGAGAAAGGCGACGTCGTCGGAAAGGGGGATCGAATCCGTGCCGGAAATCCAGCGAAAACCCAGTCCGTCCCGGATGTCGCCGGTCAGGGTAAAGTACTCCGAGCTGTCCATGGCGGCGAGGAGTATCGCGGAGGCGGGGAGCAGGACGGCGGGCGGGGCGTTCAGGTACCGGTAGGTAAAGTCGTCGGTGGCCCGGATTCCGGGGTTCGCCCGCCCGTTCCAGTCCCGCAGGAAGCCGACCGCCCCGGCAAGGGCGTCCCCGTCCCAGCCGAGCGGGTCGTCCTCGACAAAGCCCGCTCCCAAAAGGCCCGCCGCGACAAGGGGAAAATCCCCGTTCCAGGTCGGGGAAAAACCTATCCTGGAATAGCCGGTCCCCGAACGGACGTTGAACGCCGCGCCCAGGTCCCGCAGTTCCTCAAGGCCCGTCGTCACCGGATCGGCGAAAAGCGGGCCGGAATCGGCGGCAAAGACGGCGAAGGGCGCGTTGAACGAAACCGGCAGCAGGTATTGCGTTCCCCCGAATTTCCCGGCCTCCAGCAGCGCGGGAAAAAAGGCCGCCCCGATCCGCTCCCCGGAACCCTCGGCAAGAAGCCCGTCCAGGGGCAGCCACAGCTTCCGGAACGCCCCGCCGTCCGACCGCCCGGCGACGACGACGTCCGGCCGGCCATGTTCCCCCGCGGAAAGCCGTGCCGCCGGAGCCTCGATGTGGAACACCTCGACCTTGTACAAGGACTGCGAGGCGTTGAACCTGTCCGCATAGAAGGCGAAGTCCGCCCTGTCCGTCCACAGCACCGCCACGCCGCCTTCCGCCCGACAGGAAACCAAAGCCGACGCCGCCAAAAGAAATAATACCGAAAGCCTCATTCGGGCCATGTTGCATCTTTGCCGGAAAACTGTCAATAGTATTCAATGATGCCCGACGGAAGCCAAATCATGAAGCGGGGGAAGTCTCCCCCCCACTACAGCCGAAGGTTGCCGCCTTGCGGCAACCTCCGGCTTCCGTTTCCCCCTCTGCGGGGCTCCGCCCCGCAACGCCCCGCCTTTGCCGGCAGGGTACCGCCTTTTCCGGCCGCCGTCGATTCCGGGGACCATGGCCGTCCGTCGCCGCGGGGCGTTACGGGGCAGGGCCCCGTTCGGGGGGTAGGGCCGGACCGAAGGGCCGGACCTCAGGGGGGCTCGGCCCCCCTCATGAATCCCGGGGCCGCCCGATGACCCGGGACAGCCGCTGCCATGCCCTCATCCTCAAAAGCCGGCCCTCCGGCGAGGCCGGTCTTTTCAGGGCCACGGTTTTCGGTGGGCCGAAGAGCCGGCTCCGTTCGTACGCCTCGCCCTTCCACTCGGGCCTGGCCTGGCTGTACCGAAACCCGGTGGGCGATTCCTGCAAGCTCGGCGATTTCGACGTGCGGTCCTGGAGGCCCGGCCTTCGGGAATCCTACGCGCGGGTGACGGCCGCCGACGCGGTCTGCGAGACGGTGCTGGCCTCGCACGGCGGCGGCGGAAGCTGGCAGTCCGCCCTGGACCTGGCCGAAACCGCCCTTGACGGCATCGCCCGCGCCGAGGACCGGCAATGCCGGCCCCTGTTCCTCCGGTTTCTCTGGCAATGGGCCGACTTCCTCGGCATCCGCCCGGACTTTTCCCGCTGCTCCTCCTGCGGCGCCCCCCTGCCGGAAAACGCCCGCCTGAGCTTTTCGACGAGGGAAGCCGGCATGGTCTGCGCCGCCTGCCTCCGCCGGGACGGGCCCCGCCTCGCCCCCCTGGTCGATACCGACCCCGCCTGCCGGACCTGGCTGCGGGCCCAGATTGCCCCCGAAACCGAGGTCCCCGGGGATATCCCCGCCCCGGCCTTCGCCGAGGCGAACGCCCTGGCTACCGGAGTCCTTACCCGCGAGTTCGGGCGGAAGCCGGCGAGCTGGGCCTGCGTTTAGGAACGAACAGGCAGGCCATTGCGAAGGACGTTTGCGACGCACCCGACGGTAATGGAATATCATTTCAAACAATGCGTGAATATTTTTAAAACAAAATCCATTCCCGCCCAAATTACCGTAGGCGGCCTTGGCAGAGGCTTGACATGCCGTTCCGCATTTGCTATGACTCTTGGACGTGCATAGGCGGATGCTGGAAAGAAAAAACCTTTACGGGCGATTGCGGACAAAGCTTACGTGCGGAGGTCATGACGATTGAATTTTTCGGCATGCCTCGTATCAAATAAATGGAGGTACCGTCCGCAGTCGGACTGCTTAAGGATTTTGCTTCGTGAGAATAGGTTTCCGAGCGCGCGCATCTTTGTGGTTACGGGCTAAAAAAGCCCGTTATATTCGTAATTCAGGAGATCATCATGGCTGCTGTAAGAAACATCTTAAGGTTCGGTTTGCTGGTGTTCGGCATATCTTTCTTGTTTGGGTGCAGAAACCCGGGGGCGCCAAGTCCTTCCGACGACGTCATCAAACCTACGGGAATAGAAATCACGACACTTCCAAAGGACGTTTATCGCCAAGGTTCTTCGTTCGAACCCCGCGGAATGGTCATCACGGTCCGCTACAGCGACGGATCGGTACGCAACGTGCCGTACGTCGGCAACGAAAGGAGCATCTCGATAGAAGGCGATCTGCATGCCCTGCTCGTGGGAGATCATTCCCTTACGATAAGATATTACGGGTTTACGGCAAGCCTTCCGGTGCAGATCGCTCCGGCAAACTCCAGGGTCGAGAACGTGGTCGTTACCCAAAACCCGAGCCGCACCGAATACGTCGTCCGCAACACGTTCGACTGGCGCGGCATGATAGTTCAGGCGAACTACGTTTGGGAGGACGACGGGAAACCCGCCCAGAGCAGAACGTTCGACGCGTTTCCGGAACACGGTTTTGGGCCGCCGGACTGGGAGCTTCACATCTATAACGTAGGCACCAAAACTGCCAGTTCAATGGACAAGGAAGGCGAAAAGGACGTCTTCATCAGTTACATGAACGAAAGGCCGGAGGAACCGTTCGGGATATCGGTAAGAATCCCCGAAGGGGCGCAACGCCTCGAAGTCGTGAACGCCAAAAATGAATATTTCACCGACGACGCTTTTGACGTATCCGGCATTACCGTTACGGCGTTTGATTTCCTGGATCATCCCACGGTAATCGAAACGGACGATCCCAAGCTTGGGATTTTCATCGACGGAATTGGGGAAATCGTCGATATTGCAAATCCGCCCTCTTTCATGAACGAGGGAACCTACCTCGTTACCGTCCGTTACGAGGAAGTCGACGCCGGTTTCACGGTCAACGTTACCCAGCGCCGGATTACGCACGTCGCCATCATAGAACCGCCGACCAAGCTTGAATATGAATTCGGCGAGGCCATCGATTTGAGCGGCCTGGAAATTAAGGCCGTCTACAACAACGGGGAATTTTATGACGTCGTGTACGGCCCGGCGACAGGTTCGTATTTTTCCCTGACCGCCGAATACGACGGGAATATGCCGGGGGAGCAAACCTTCGGAGTCGTCTACAGGGATTTTGAATCCGGCGACGTTTTTACGGTTACGGTTAAGGAACCGATCGTGCTTCCTTCCGCCACGGGGATCACCGCGGAAATTTCCGTGCCGGTCGCGTATTTTGACGGCGACGCTTTCGATCCGAACGGCATTGCGGTTACCGCCCACTACAAAACCGGGGACAGACGGATTGCGGCGGGCGATCTTTGGTTCAAAATTGACGGCGGAAACTGGTTTAGGCACGACGATTCCCCGCAAATTTTTGAAACCTCGGGCGAGAAAACCGTTATGGTTTCATACACCGATTTGTCCGACGAGGAACATCACGATTCGGTTACGGTAAGCGTTACGCGGACGGCGATGAACGGCATTTCCATCAAAACGCCGCCGTCCGCGGTTCAATATACCGTGGGCGACGCATTCGATCTTGGCGGTCTCGCGCTTTGGGGACACCACAACAATCCGAAAACCCCGGCTACCGAAATCGCGTGGTCGCCGGCCGCGGGAATTGGAATCGATCCCGCCGCTCCGGATATGGCTTCTCCGGCCGTTCACGTCCTCCGCTTTACTTACGGCGGCTTTACCACCCCGGATTTCGTTACGGTAACCGTCAACAAGGCGCCGCCCGCCAGGGTAACGTTCGACGCGGGGGAAGGAAGCAGGGCCGTCATTCAGCCGCAGTTTATCGACATCGGCGAGTTCGTCGTCGACGTACCGACGGCACCCCGGGCGGAACGGTATCCGTTTGACGGCACGGGATTGTTCGTCGGCGGGGATTACATCTTTACCGGCTGGTTTGCCCAAGATTCGGACGCGCCGTTTGATTTTGTGGGAACTCCCATAACCGGAGACATCACGCTGACCGCAAAATGGGGGAAACCGGATCGGGTTGAAAACATCGCCCCGAGT